>JBFFRO010000182.1:0-4288 GCA_041572995.1 Thiohalomonadaceae bacterium | reverse complement strand
TCGCCCTGCAGCAGGCGCTCCAGGTAGCGGGCGATCAGGTCCACCTCCAGGTTGACCCGACGGCCGGGGCGGTACTCGCCGATGATCGTTTCATCCAGGGTATGCGGAACGATGTTCAGCTCGAACACCACACCCTCCACCTGATTTACCGTCAGGCTGGCGCCATCGATGCAGATGGAGCCCTTGGCGGCGATGTACTTGGCCAGTGCTGTCGGCGCCTGAATGCGAAAGCGCTCGGAGCGACCATCGCTGTAGCGCTCCAGCACCTCACCCAGGCCATCCACGTGGCCGGAGACCAGGTGGCCTCCGAGGCGGGTGGTCGGGGTCAGCGCCTTCTCCAGGTTGATACGTGCGCCCACCGCCAGATCGCCGAGGCTGCTATGGGCCAGGGTCTCGCCGGAGACGTCGGCCCAGAAGCCATCACCGGGAAGCTCCACCACCGTCAGGCAGACACCATTGCAGGCGATGGAGTCGCCCAGCTTCACATCCTCCAGATCCAGCTTGCCAGAGGCGATGCGCAGGCGCATGTCAGAGCCGCGTGCCTGACGCTGGGCGATGGTGCCGATGGCCTCAATGATTCCGGTAAACATAGGCTGTTAACGATACCGGATCTACTGCGCCGTGTCCGCACAAACGCGCGCGCTGATGCGCAGGTCTTCCCCTACCCGGCTGACGTCGGTGAACTCCAGGGCGATGCACTCGGCCATGTGTTCCAGCCCCGGCAGGTGGAAGAGGCCGCGGGCAGCATCGCCCATCAGCTTGGGGGCGGTGTAAACGATCAGCTCGTCGATAAAACCGGCGCGCAGGGCAGCACCACTGAGGGTGGCACCACTCTCCAGCAACACCTCGTTGCACTCGCGCTCGGCCAGCAGGCTCATCAGGCCCTTGAGGTCGATGCCATCCCCGCTGCCATTCGGCAGGTAGGCCAGCTCAGCCCCGGCGGCACGCAGTGCCTCGGCGATGGCCTGCTCCTCGCTGTCATTATCGATGACCGCTGCGGTAACGATGAGGCACACCCCGGGAGCGGCGATGATCTTCGCCGTCGGCGGTGTGCTCAGGTGCGGGTCCAGCACCACGCGCAGCGGTTGGCGCAGGCTCTCGCCCAGGGCCTCGCTACGCACGGTCATCGCCGGGTCGTCGGCGAGCACAGTGCCGATGCCGGTGATAATCGCCGAGGAGCGGGCGCGCAGCCGCTGTACATCCTCGCGGGCTGCCGGCCCGGTAATCCAGAAGCTCTCACCGGAGGCCATGGCGGTGCGCCCGTCCAGGCTCATTGCCAGCTTGCAGCGCAGCAGCGGGCGGCCGTCGCGCATGCGCTTGATAAAACCGGGGTTGAGGGCCTCGGCCTCGGCCTGCATCAGGCCGGCCTCGGCGGTGATTCCCGCCCCCTGCAGGCGTGCCAGCCCGGAGCCGGCCACCTGCGGGTTGGGATCCTGCATGGCGGCTACCACACGGGCCACCCCCGCCTCGATCAGGGCATCGGCACAGGGCGGGGTACGCCCGTGGTGGCTGCAGGGCTCCAGGGTGACGTAGGCGGTGGCGCCACGGGCTCGCTCGCCCGCCGCACGCAGGGCGTGGACCTCGGCATGGGGCTCGCCGGCACGCTCGTGCCAGCCCTCGCCGACCACCTCACCCGCGTTGACGATAACGCAGCCGACGCGCGGGTTGGGATCGGTGGTGTTGAGGCCGAGGCGCGCCAACTGCAGGGCACGGGCCATGTGCCGATGGTCGTCGGCGCTGAAGCGGCTCATTTGCCGCCCTTCCTCCGGCCCTTCTCCCCCTTCTCCGCGGTAGAGGCAGCGCCGTTTTCCAGCAACGGCAGCTGGTCGCGCTTGGCCTCGGGTGAAGGCTGGCTCTGCAGCCGCTCGATCTCCTCGCGAAACTCGTTGACGTCCTGGAAGCTGCGGTAGACCGAGGCGAAGCGCACGTAGGCCACCTCGTCGAGCTCACGCAGCTCCTCCATCACCCACTCGCCGAGGCGCCGTGAGGGGACCTCGCGATCCCCGGTGGCACGCAGGCGATGCATGATGTGGTTAACCGCCGCCTCAATGGCCTCGGTCTCTACCGGGCGCTTTTCCAGCGAACGGAGGATACCGTTGCGCAACTTCTCCTCGTCGAAGGGAACACGATTGCCGTCCTGCTTGATAATGCGTGGCATCACCAGCTCGGCGGTCTCAAAGGTGGTGAAGCGCTCGCCGCAGGTCAGGCACTCGCGGCGGCGCCTGACCGAATCCCCCTCGTTGGCGAGGCGGGAGTCGATCACCTTGGTCTCCTCTGCATGGCAGAAGGGGCAGCGCATTCCCTATCCCCGGAGCCGGGTGCTCGCGCTTAGCCGTAGACCGGCAGGCGCTTGCACACCTCCAGCACCTTGGCCTTCACGGCCTCGATGGCAGCAGCGTCGCCCTTGGCGTCGATGATGTCGCACATCCAGCCGGCCAGCGCCACACAGTCGGCCTCCTGGAAGCCACGGGTGGTGACCGCTGGGGTACCGACGCGGATACCGGAGGTGACGAAGGGGGACTGCGGGTCATTAGGCACCGCATTCATGTTGACGGTAATGTTGGCGTTGCCGAGCCATGCGTCCACTTCCTTACCGGTGAGACCGGCCTCGATGAAGCTGACCAGGAACAGGTGGTTGTCGGTACCGCCGGAGACCACATCGTAGCCGCGGTCGATAAACACCTTGGCCATGGCCTGGGCGTTCTTCACCACCTGCTGCTGGTACTCCTTGTAGGCCGGCTCCAGGGCCTCCTTGAAGGCCACCGCCTTGCCGGCGATGACGTGCATCAGCGGACCGCCCTGGGTGCCGGGGAAGACCAGAGAGTTGAGTTTCTTCTGGATCTCCTCATTGGCCTTGGCCAGGATGATGCCGCCGCGCGGGCCGCGCAGGGTCTTGTGGGTGGTGGAGGTGGTGACATCGGCGATCTGCACCGGGCTGGGGTAGACGCCCGCGGCGACCAGACCGGCCACGTGAGCCATGTCGACGAACAGGTAGGCACCCACCTTGTCGGCGATGTCGCGGAAGCGCTGCCAGTCGACCACGCGGGAGTAGGCGGAGAAGCCGGCGACGATCATCTTCGGCTTGTGCTCATCGGCCAGACGCTCAACCTCGTCGTAGTCGATCTCGCCGGTCTCGGGGTTGAGGCCGTACTGAATGGCGTTGTAGATCTTGCCGGAGAAGTTGGGCTTGGCGCCGTGGGTCAGGTGACCACCGTGGGCCAGGGACATACCGAGGATGGTGTCGCCCGGCTGCACCAGGGCCATGTAGACCGCGGCATTGGCCTGCGAGCCGGAGTGCGGCTGGACGTTGGCGTAGTCGGCACCAAACAGCTCCTTCACCCGGTCGATGGCCAGCTGCTCGGCGATATCCACGTACTCACAACCACCGTAGTAGCGCTTGCCGGGATAGCCCTCGGCGTACTTGTTGGTGAGCTTGGAGCCCTGCGCCTCCATCACCCGGGGGCTGGTGTAGTTTTCGGAGGCAATCAGCTCGATATGCTCCTCCTGGCGCACCGCTTCCTTCTGCATAGCGCCCCACAGTTCATCATCGAAACCGGCTATGTGCATATCGTTGCTGAACATCACTCACCTCTGAAAATTGGTTCTGGCGGCCCAGGGGGACGACTCCCCCGGAAAAGAGCGGAATGGTAACCGATCCGCGGCCGATTTGCATCGTCCAGCGGTTTTCTGCAGACAAAAAAAAGCCCCGTAGGACGGGGCTTTTTAACCTCCTGTAGACACTGTGGTGTCTCAGTTTCCAACATGCGGCCCTTGTAAGGCTTCTCGTTTTTCTCCCCCCTAGTAAGTCGGGTGGCGCCAGGGGCGCTTATTCTTCCCAGGAGAAGCTACCGGTGTCGCCACCAGCGGCCTTCATCAGGGCTCTCTCCAGGGTCTTGGGCGTCTCCATGATGTTCATGAAACTATTCTCGCCCATCATCGACAGGTCCGGGAAATTCATGGCAATACGGAAGCGGGCGTACAGCGCGTACACTTTATCACCGGAGACCAGGATCTCATAGGGCAGGTGAGCGGTGGAGCGCAGCTCCTTGAAGTCAATCACGCTCATGATGTACTTGTCATCCATGAAGCGGTCGCTGTCGCTAGCAGCCTTGCGAGCGACACCGAAGACGGTCTCATCCTTGCCAGGAATATCGATGCGATACACCTGGGTGATACCGTTAACGCCCTTGGCCAGGTTCGCCTCGACGGCGGCCAGGGCCTTTTCGTAGCTGGGATAGTCAGCCAGCTCGCTGGGCTCGTCGAAGTACTCCATGCCGAACATGTAGTG
>JBFFRO010000181.1:0-4310 GCA_041572995.1 Thiohalomonadaceae bacterium | reverse complement strand
CAGGTTGTGATCATGCGCGCGATGGTGTTGAGCAGGACGAGTGTGGTGGTGAGGGTGGTCATTAGATGGAAGCCGGTGACGGTAAGTACGGTTTTGGGTGCGGTGCAGGGGGCTTTCATATCGTTCTCTCTTCTTCTTCGGATGCTCGAGGCATCATTAGAGCGAACTAATATTTCATCGGTGTGACTGGCTGGAGTCAGGCATCGTGGGGGAACGGGCAAAGAAAAAGCCGTCGGACCAGAGGCGCCGACGGCTTTCGATGTTGGTACTCCCAAGGGGACTCGAACCCCTGTTGCCGCCGTGAGAGGGCGGAGTCCTAGACCGCTAGACGATGGGAGCAGGACAGCCACGCTGTTGCGAGGCGTGTGGTATTATACCCAGATGTTTTCCTGGCTCAAGCACTCTGTGAAAAAAATTGTCGGCGGACGCGATGCGACCCCCCTGCCGATCCCTGTCCCTGGCGATGAACCGCGCATTATCAGTCGCGATCACCATAGTATTTCACGCAGCAACATCAGTGAAAATGCTCTGAAGGTTCTATATCGTCTAAAAAAGGCGGGATATCAGTCTTTTTTGGTCGGTGGCGGTGTCCGTGACCTGCTGCTGGGCCACGAACCCAAGGACTTCGATATCGCCACCGATGCCACCCCCGAACAGGTGAATGCGCTGTTCCGTAATTGCCGCCTTATCGGCCGTCGTTTCCGCCTTGCCCACATCCATTTTGGCCGCGATATCATCGAGGTGGCCACTTTCCGCGCCCGCCATGAGAACGGCGGCGACGGCAAAACCTCCGAGCAGGGGATGCTGCTGCGCGATAACGTCTACGGCACCTTGGAGGATGATGCCTGGCGTCGCGACTTCTCGGTCAATGCCCTCTATTACAA
Organism: Thiohalomonadaceae bacterium; assembly: GCA_041572995.1. Lineage (GTDB taxonomy): Bacteria > Pseudomonadota > Gammaproteobacteria > Thiohalomonadales > Thiohalomonadaceae > JBFFSW01. The sequence continues at coordinate 3,426 of JBFFRO010000181.1, read as the reverse complement.
CATTGCCGACTTCTCGGTGGTGGACTACACCGGCGGCATGGCCGACCTGGAAGCCGGTCGCCTGCGCATCATCGGTGACCCGGAGGAGCGCTTTCGCGAGGACCCGGTACGCATGCTGCGCGCGGTGCGCTTTGCCGCCAAGCTCGGCTTCCGCATCGGCGAGGATGAGGAGGAGGCGATCTACGATCTGGGCGACCTGCTCGCTGACATCCCCGCCGCACGCCTCTTCGATGAGGTGTTGAAGCTGATGCTCGCCGGCTATGGGGTGGAGACCTTCGAGTTGCTGCGTCACTACGACCTCTTCGGCGAGCTCTATCCGGATACCGACGATGCGCTGGAGGAGGAGAGCGACGGCTTCCCCCGCACCCTGCTGATCCATGCCCTGGAGAATACCGACCGGCGTATCGACGAGGGTAAGCCGGTGACCCCGGCCTTCCTGCTGGCAGCGCTGCTCTGGGAGCCGGTACGCATGCGTGCCGGGGAACTGGTTGAGCGTGGCATGCCGGAGCTGGAGGCGATGCAGCGCGCCGGTGACGAGATGGTGCGCGAGAGCGTTCGCTACGTTGCCTTCCCCAAGCGCTTCTCGCTGCAGAGCCGCGAGATATGGGATATGCAGGTGCGCCTGAATGCCCGTGGCGGCCGCCGTGCCGAGCGTCTGATGGGGAACCCGCGTTTCCGCGCCGGTTACGACTTCCTGCTGCTGCGCGCCCAGAGCGGCGAGCCGGTCGAGGAGCTGGCCGACTGGTGGACCCGTTACCAGGATGCCGACGAGGGAGAGCGGCGCGAGCTCAATGCCCCCTTCGGTGGTCGCGAGGGCGGCGGGCGTAGCCGCCGTGGTCGCCGCCGTCCGCGCCGGAGCAAGTCCTCCGGCTCCGGCGGCGGCAACTAAGGCGTGGTCGAGGCCTATATTGGCCTCGGCTCCAACCTCGAGGAGCCCGAGGTCCAGCTGCGCCGTGCCCGCCAGGCCCTGGAGGCACTGCCCGAGAGCCGACTGCTGGGCTTCTCCCGCCTCTATCGTAGCGTACCCATGGGGCCGCAGGACCAGCCTGACTTCATCAATGCCGTTGCCCTGATCGATACCCGTCTGGAGCCCCACGCCCTGCTCGATGCCCTGCAGGCGATCGAGACTGCCCGGGGTCGAGTGCGGGGACGGCGCTGGGGCGAGCGTACCCTGGACCTGGATATCCTGCTCTATGGCGATGATCAGATCGCCACGGAGCGGCTGACGGTGCCACACCCGGGACTGGCCGAGCGCAACTTCGTTCTCTACCCCCTGGCCGAGCTGGCCCCGGAGCTCGTCCTCCCCGACGGGCGCGCGCTGACCACCCTGCTGGCGGCCTGTGTCGATGACGGGCTGCAGCCGCTGGAATAGCTACGCGCCCCGTCCAGCCCGTGCTATCCTCCGCAACCTGCAGCTGACTACCAATTCCTGTTCTCCGGAGTGCCGCCGCCCGTGTCCGAACCCCGTTTTATCGTCGTTGAAGGCCCCATCGGCGTGGGCAAGACCACCCTGGCGCGGCGCCTGGCCAAGACCTTCGGCAGTGACCTGCTGCTGGAGGGTGCGGAGGAGAACCCCTTCCTCGAGCGCTTCTACCAGGACCCGCGCTCTGCTGCGCTGGCCACCCAGATGTTCTTCCTCTTCCAGCGGGCCCGCCAGTACCAGGACTTGCGTCAGAACGACCTGTTCGAACCGGTGCGTGTGGCCGACTTCATGATGGAGAAGGACCACCTGTTCGCCGAGCTGACCCTGGACGAGGATGAGCTGCGCCTCTACGAGCAGGCCTACGACCTGGTCACCCTGGATGCCCCGCGCGCCGATCTGGTGATCTACCTGCAGGCGCCGGTGCCGGTGCTAATGGAACGTATAGCCCGCCGCGCACGCGTTGGTGAGGAGTACGTCAGCGAGGAGTACCTGCAACAGCTGGTGGATCGTTACGCCCAGTTTTTCTATAACTACAACGCCTCACCGCTGCTGATCGTCAATGCCGAGGAGATCGACCTGGCGGACAGCGATGAGGATTACCTGCTATTGTTGGAGCGCATTCGCGACACTCACAGTGGTCGCCACTACTTCAACCCGATGCCGCTGAACGTATGAAGATTAGCCTCAGTACACTGCGCAAGATGAAACGCGACGGCGAGAAGATCGCCGTGTTGACCGCCTACGACGCCAGCTTCGCCCGCCGGGTGGAGGAGGCCGGTACAGAGGTGATCCTGGTCGGCGATTCGCTGGGCATGGTGGTGCAGGGGGGGGAGACCACCCTGGCAGTCACGGTGGATGAGATTGTCTACCACACCCGTGCCGTGGTTCGCGGTGCACCGAACGCCTTTGTCATCGCCGATATGCCCTTCCTCGGTGATGCCACCCCTGAGTCGGCGCTGGCCAATGCCGCGCGGTTGATGAAAGAGGGTGGCGCACAGATGGTCAAGCTAGAGGGGGGCGCGGCGCAGGTGGAGATCGTGCGTCTACTCAGCGGCCGTAGCGTGCCGGTGTGTGCCCACCTCGGGCTGCAGCCGCAAGCGGTGCACAAGCTTGGCGGGTACAAGGTGCAGGGCCGTGACGAGGCCGCCGCCGAGGCGATCATCCGCGATGCCGCGGCGCTGGAGGCTGCCGGTGCCGAGATGCTGGTGCTGGAGTGCGTGCCTTCGCTGCTGGCCGCCGAGGTGACCCGCGCAGTCAGCATTCCAGTGATCGGCATTGGCGCCGGCGCCGACACCGACGGTCAGGTGCTGGTGCTCTACGACATGCTCGGCATCACCCCCGGCAACGTGCCCAAATTTGCCCGTAATTTCCTCGCCGACGGCGACTCCATCGAGGCCGCGCTCGCGACCTATGTCGCCGCGGTCAAATCCGGCGCCTTCCCCGCTCCGGAGCACGGCTTCGAATAGATGTTGATTGAAGCGCTGATACCGTCTCTGCGCGAGACCATCGCCGGCTGGCGGGACGAGGGCGCGCGTGTCGCCTTTGTCCCCACCATGGGTAACCTGCACGAGGGGCACCTCAGCCTGGTGCGCGAGGCGCGCCGCCGGATCGGCAGTGAGGGTCGGGTGGTGGCGAGCATCTTCGTCAACCCGCTGCAGTTCGGTGCCAACGAGGACCTGGATGCCTACCCCCACACGCCCGAGGAGGATGTCGCCGCGCTGGAGGCCGAGGGGGTGGACCTGCTGTTCCGCCCCGAGGAGGCCGAGCTCTATCCCAACGGGCGTGAGTCCCAGAGCATCGTCGAGGCCCCGGCGGCACTGACCAACATACTCTGCGGCGCCTCGCGCCCGGGTCACTTCCGTGGGGTCACCACGGTGGTGGCCAAGCTCTTCAACATCGTACAGCCCGATCTGGCCCTGTTCGGAGAGAAGGATTACCAGCAGCTGGCGGTACTCCGGCGCATGGTCGCCGACCTCAACATGCCCATCGAGATCACTGGCGTG
>JBFFRO010000180.1:0-4339 GCA_041572995.1 Thiohalomonadaceae bacterium | reverse complement strand
GGTGTCACTAAACGACCGGGTGCTGCTCGTCCTTAAACCCAGCTTCCTGGGCGATAGCCGCTTCAGCTACCGCGAACGTGAGGTGGGCGGTTCCATCAACCCGGTGATGGGTGCCTGCCTGGCGCGGCTGCTGGGTAAGGCGGCTGGCGGGGTGGTGCTGGATGCAACCTGCGGCAGCGCAACCCTGCTTATCGAGCGCGCTCAGCTGGATGCCGGTGCGCGCCTGCGCGGTATCGAGGTGAGTCCCACCGGGCGTGCTGCGGCGGAGGCCAACCTGGCCGCCGCCGGGCTCGAGGCACGCGCCGCAATCTGCGCAGGCAGCGCCGCCGAGGCCAACTGCTGGCAACCCTTCGAGCGCCTGCTCAGCAACCTCCCCTTCGGCATGCGGGTTAAGGGGGAGGCGCAGGGGGTCCCCGGCCTCTATCGTGCCATCGTCGGTCACATCACACACTTCATGCGTCCCGGGGGGCGAGCCCTGCTCTACAGCGCCAACGCGAAGGCACTGGATGGGGCAATCAAAAAGGGCTGGCGCGGACGGCCGCCGAGGCGGCTCAAGAGCCGTTCCGGCGGTCTGGATGTGGCAATCCGCATTTTGGAGAAGTGAGTGGAGTGCGGCGGCCTACAGTTTGTTGTGGCTACCGTCGCAGAAGGGCAGGTTTTTGCTGCGCTTGCAGCCGCACAGCCAGAGACTGGAGGTTTCGCTCACGTTAAAGGCCAGCGGCTGGAATTCGCTACCCTGGTGTGAGCCGTCGCAAAAGGGTTGGCTGGCGCTACGCCCGCAGGTACAGAACCAATATTCACCGGGTTCCAGTTCGACTTTATACGGCCCCTTCTGGGCGATGGTCGCTTCGCTCATCATTAACTCCAGAAAATGGTTAAACCACCTAAACTAAACCTAGTCCAAAGCGTGGCACTGAGCCAATAAGGAGCGGGGAGGCGATGCAATTACTGCAGGCACAGGGGCTAAGCGGTGCGGGCTTCGGCCCGCTGGATATCGCTCTGGAGAGCGGTGAGCTGGTGAGCCTCAGTGGCCCCTCGGGTTCGGGCAAGAGCCGTCTGCTGCGGGCCCTGGCCGATCTCGACCCCTACAGCGGTGAGCTGTCGCTGGCGGGTCGCGCTGCCAATGCCTGGCCCCCCACCGAGTGGCGTCGGCAGGTCGGCCTGTTGCCCGCCGAGAGTCACTGGTGGGCCGACACGGTGGTGGAACATTTTCAGGGCGCGGCAGACGAGGCGGCCTGGGCACTACTGGGTTTGTCCACCGAGGCCCTTAACTGGTCGATTGCGCGCCTCTCCAGTGGTGAGCGGCAGCGCCTGGCACTGCTGCGTCTGTTGGAGAACCGTCCACGGGTGCTACTGCTGGATGAGCCGACCGCCAATCTCGATAGTGACAACCGTGATGCGCTGGAGGCACTGGTCGAGGCCTACCGTGCCGAGAGCGGCGCGGCCCTGATCTGGGTCAGCCACGATGCCGCGCAGATCGAACGCCTGGGCGGGCTCCGCCTGCGCATGAGCGGCGGGCGGCTGGAGGCGGTATGAGCGTGATCACCCTCTCCAGCCTGGACCTCTCCCTGGCCGCACTGCTGGTGCTGGCCCAGGCACTGCTGAGCCGTCGTCTGGATCTGGGCCTGGAGCGCGAACTGCTGGTGGCAGCGGCACGCACAGTGGTGCAGCTGAGCCTCATCGGCCTGGTATTGAAGGGCCTGTTCGGCCTGCCCGGCTGGTACTGGCTACCGCCCGCGGCGCTGGTGATGTTGCTGCTGGCTGGGCGTGAGGTGATGGCGCGGCAGACGCGCCGCTTCGGCGGAGGCTACGGTTACCGTCTGGCCACCGGCTCTATGCTGATCTCCTCCTTTAGCGTCACCCTCTTTGCCCTCTGGGCGGTGATCGGCGTCGAGCCCTGGTATACGCCGCAATACGCTATCCCACTGCTGGGCATGCTGTTGGGCAACAGCATGACCGGCATCGCCCTCAGTCTCGAGCGGTTGACCGAGTCGGCCTGGCGTGAGCGGGAGCGTATCGAGGCGCGCCTGATGCTCGGCCATGCGGCCTGCGAGGCCATGCGCCCCCTGCGCCGGGAGGCCCTGCGCGGCGGCATGATGCCGATGATCAATGCCATGGCCGCGGCGGGTATCGTCAGTCTGCCGGGGATGATGACCGGCCAGATCCTGGCCGGCACGCCGCCGCTGGAGGCGGTCAAGTACCAGATCCTCATAATGTTCCTCATCAGCTCCGGTACCGGCTTCGGGGTGCTGGCCGCGGTCCATCTGGGGGCGCGTCGGCTGTTTGATGAACGTCAGCGTCTGCGACTGGACAGGTTGGTCTAGTCAGGGACTTCTGGGGAGAGGAAGCGGTGCAGGCCGCTAGAGAGTGGCGGCGGGACAGGCTGAGCAGTCCCGCCGTTTTTTATTCCACCTCGTCCAGAGCACGCTGCAGGTAGGGGGGCAGGGCCAGGGCACCGCGGTGGGTGTCGGCGCTGTAGTAGAGGCTCTCGAAGGCACGGGTGGCGGCATCCGCCTCGCGGAACCCCGTCAGCTCGGCACGCGAGGCCATGGTGCAGCTCCACCAGCCGCTGGGGTAGACCGGCTGTGGGAAGTGCAGGGTGCGGGTGTTGTTGAAACCGGCACGGCGCATGTAGCGGTGGATATCCTGTAGCAGATCCACGTGCAGCAGGGGCGATTCGCTCTGCTGCACCAGAATGCCGTTCTCGCCCAGGGCCCGTACGCAGTCGCGGAAGAAGGCCTCGCCGAAGAGCCCCTCGGCCGGACCGATGGGATCGGTGGAGTCGACGATGATGATGTCGTAGTACCCCGCCTCGGCCTCCTTGATCCACTTCAGGCCATCATCGAAGTGCAGCTCGGCGCGTGGGTCGTCGTTGGACTCGCACAGCTCCGGGAAGTATTTGAGCGAGGCACGGGTCACCGCCTCGTCGATATCCACCTGCTGCGCCAGCTCCACGTTCGGGTGGCGCAGTACCTCACGCAGGGTGCCGCAATCGCCACCGCCGATGATCAGCACCCGCTTCGGATCGGGGTGGGTGAAGAGCACCGGGTGGGCCATCATCTCGTGATAGAGGAAGTTATCGCGGGTGGTGAGCATCACCAGACCGTCGATGGTCATCAGCTTGCCGAAGGTCTCGGTGTCGTACACCTCCACCTTCTGGAAGGGGCTCTGCTCCTCGTGCAGTTTGCCCTTGATGGTCAGGGAGAAGGCGCTGCCGGTCTCGACCGAGGCCTCGCTAAACCACGCTTTGTCACCACTTAGCGGCATGGCCGGTTCCTCTATTATGGTGTGCAGGAGGTGCCATCGACGCTGCGATGGCGGATAATCCAGCTATTGTAACGAGCAAGAGCCGATATGAGCGAGTGGAACATTCAGCGCGCACGCGCGGGCTATAACATTGCCCACTGGGGCGAGGGCTGCTTCGACATCGATGAGCAGGGCCGGGTTTGCGTGCTGCCGGGCCGGGGTGAGGCCATTCCCCTGCAGGCGATCTGCGACCAGGTGCGCGAGGCGGGCCTGCAGCTACCGGTGTTGCTGCGCTTTCCCGGCATCCTGCGCCGGCGGGTGCGTACCCTGCTGGGGGCCTTTGACGAGGCGATGGCCCGCGACGACTATACCGGCGGCTACACCGCCATTTACCCCATTAAGGTGAACCAGCAGCAGAGCGTGGTGCAGGCCATCCTCTCCGCCGATGAGAGCGGCGGCCGGGTCGGCCTGGAGGCGGGCAGCAAGCCGGAGCTGATGGCGGTACTGGCCCAGGTGCCCACCGGGGGCACCATCGTCTGCAACGGCTACAAGGACCGCGAGTACATCCGCCTGGCCCTCATCGGCCGTCGCCTGGGGCTCAAGGTCTACCTGGTGGTGGAGAAGCCGGGTGAGCTGGAGATGATCCTCGAGGAGGCCGAGGCCCTGGGGGTGGAGCCGCTGCTGGGCCTGCGCCTGCGCCTGGCCTCCATCGCCGGCGGCAAGTGGCAGAACAGCGGCGGCGAGAAGGCCAAGTTCGGCCTCTCCGCCGGGCAGATCCTCGATGCGGTCGAGCGCCTGCGCGCCGCCGACAGGCTCTCTTCCCTGCGCCTGCTGCACGTGCACATGGGTTCGCAGATCGCCAATATCCGTGACATCCAGAGCGGTGCCCGTGAGATGGCCCGCCACTATGTGGAACTGAGCCGTCTGGGCGCGCCGCTGGAGGTGGTGGATGTCGGTGGTGGCCTGGGCGTCGCCTACGAGGGCACCCGTAGCCGCAGCGACTGCTCCATGAACTACTCGCTCAGGGAGTATGCCCATCACATCGTTCACACCCTGGCCGAGGCCTGCCGTGCCGAGGGGCTGGCCGAGCCGC
>JBFFRO010000179.1:0-4346 GCA_041572995.1 Thiohalomonadaceae bacterium | reverse complement strand
GCCCTCTACTACATCGGTGGCATCATCAAGCACGCCCGTGCCCTGAACGCCTTCGCCAACGCCTCCACCAACTCCTACAAGCGTCTGGTGCCTGGCTTCGAGGCCCCGGAGATGCTGGCCTACTCCGCCCGCAACCGCTCCGCCTCCATCCGCATCCCCTATGTGACCAACCCCAAGGGTCGTCGCATTGAGGTGCGTTTCGGTGACCCGAGCGCCAACCCTTACCTGATGTTCTCTGCCTTCCTGATGGCTGGCCTGGACGGCATTCAGAACAAGATCCACCCGGGTGATGCGATGGACAAGGACCTCTACGACCTGCCGGCCGAGGAGAAAGCAGAGATTCCGACCGTCTGCCACAGCTTCGATCAGGCTCTGGAAGCCCTGAATGCCGACCGTGAGTTCCTGACTCAGGGTGGCGTCTTCACCGACGACATGATCGATGCCTACATCGAGCTGAAGATGGAAGAGGTCACCCGCCTGCGCATGACCACCCATCCGGTCGAGTTCGACATGTACTACAGCTGCTAAGCACCAGTACTGCCGAATAAAAAACGCCCCCATCCGGGGGCGTTTTTTTTTGCCTCATGCTAAGCTGGCCAGTATGAAACGGATCCTCACACTACTGCTTGGCCTGCTGTTGCTGGCACCAGCCGGGGCAGAAACCTACCGTATCGTCCATCCGGATGGCAGTGTGGAGTTTACCGATGCACCTCCCTCTGAGGGGGCCGAGCCGATCGAGATTCGAGAGCTCAACACCTACACGGCACCAGCACCTCCAGCACTTGCCCCCGTCAGCTCGCCCGAGGAGGAGGACCCGGCAAGCAAACCCAGTATCAGTATCGTCGCTCCGGCCGATGGTGCCGAATTGGAGCAGTCAGAGGAAGGCATTGTGGCCAAGGCGATGGTGCGCCCTCGCCTGCTCAAGGGCTGGCGCATCATCTTTACCCTGGATGGCGCACAGGTGAAGAGCGATGGTGGAGCCATTGTCGACCTGGGTGAGCTGGCGTACGGCGAACACACCCTGGAGGCGCGTATCCTCAACAGCACCGGTCGACGCCTGGCCCGCGCCGAGGCGGTGCGTTTCCTCATCAAGCGTCCGGTCAGGGCAAAGGATCCCACTCCCCTGCCCGGTGCACCAGCCTCCCCTGTCCCTGGCCGTCTGCCCAACCTGCAGCAGTATCAGCGTCCGTAACCTCTTCCTGTGCCCCCTGGTGGACCGCATCAGAACTCTTGTGCACAATAATGGTGCGCAGCGTTTCCCGCTGCCTGCGTGGTGAATACCTCTCTGTTCCTTAACAGCGCATAAAATCGGCGGTTTTCGCTATTTGGTGCAAACAGGCGCGGATGGTTTGCTTTTTGCAAGGAGACAGGGGATGGAAAAGCAGACGCACAGGCAGGATGAGACGATTCGGCGAGTGGTGGAGAACCTCCACACGGTGGTGCTGTTGCTCGACGAGGATCTGAAACTGCGCTACCTCAATCCAGCGGCAGAGATGCTCTTTGCCGTCAGCGCTCGCCGCTTCGCCGGTCACAACCTTACCGAGTTGCTCGGGGACAGTGGGCTGCTCGACGCCCTGCGTGAGGTGCTGGAGAGCGGTCACCCTTTCACCAGTCGAGAGCTGCCGCTGGATTTGACCACCGGTAGGCGGGTGACCGTGGACCTTACCGCTATCCCCCTGAGCGATCCGGATCGTGCGCGTGAACTGCTGGTGGAGATGAACCAGGTGGACCGCCAGCTGCGCATCACCCGCGAGGAGAGCCTGATGGCCCAGGGCCAGGCCAGCCGTGCGCTGGTGCGTGGTCTGGCGCACGAGATCAAGAATCCCCTCGGCGGGCTGCGCGGTGCCGCCCAGCTACTGGAACGCGAGCTCAATAACGAGGAGCTCAAGGAGTACACCCAGATCATCATCAGCGAGGCGGACCGCCTACAGGAACTGATGAACCGCATGCTTGGCCCCAACGCTCTGCCGCGCCGCGAGTGCATCAACATCCACGAAGTGATGGAGCGGGTACGTAGCGTGGTCAGTATCGAGGCGCCTGCCGGGGTGCGGCTGCACCGCGACTATGATCCCAGTATCCCCGAGCTGAAGGCTGACTCCGACCAGCTGATCCAGGCCCTGCTCAATCTGGTCCGCAACGCCGTGCAGGCGGTTGGCGACGAGGGCGACATCATCCTGCGCTCACGCATCATGCGCCAGTACACCCTGGGCCAGACCCTGCACAAGCTGGTGGTGCGCATCGATGTGATCGATGACGGCCCCGGTATCGACCCGGCGATGAAAGAGACGATCTTCCTGCCGATGGTGACCGGCCGCCCCGAAGGGACCGGCCTGGGGCTGCCCATCGCCCAGTCAATGATCAATATGAACAACGGCCTGATCGAGTGCGAGAGTGCACCGGGCAAAACGATTTTCAGTATTTTGATGCCGCTGCCGGAAGCCAGCGGCTGTAGCGAGTAAGGCGAGAGAGGCAGCCATGACTCAAGAGGCGAACATCTGGATTATCGACGACGACCGCTCCATCCGCTGGGTGCTCGAGAAGGCGCTCAAGCAGGAGAGTCTGCGGGTTAGCAGTTTTGAGGAGGCAGAGGGCGCACTCAAGGCGCTGACCGCGGGTGAGCAGCCCGATGTGGTGATCACCGATATCCGCATGCCAGGTATGAGCGGATTGGATCTGCTGGACGTGCTTGGCCGAGATCACCCCGACCTGCCGGTGATCATCATGACCGCGCACTCCGATCTGGATAGCGCGGTCTCAGCCTACAAGGGCGGCGCCTTCGAGTACCTGCCCAAACCCTTCGATGTGGACGAGGCGGTGGAGTTGGTTCGGCGCGCCGTGCAGCATCGCCGAGAACAGTCCCCGGGGACGGTAGCCGAGGCGCTGGCCGAGGAGACCGAGATCATCGGCGAGGCTCCCTCCATGCAGGAGGTGTTTCGCGCCATCGGTCGCCTCGCACGCTCCAACATTACCGTGCTCATTAACGGCGAGTCGGGTACCGGTAAGGAACTGGTGGCGCGTGCCCTGCATCGCCACAGCCCGCGTGCAGACAAGCCGTTTATCGCTTTGAACACCGCGGCCATCCCCCATGACCTGCTGGAGTCTGAACTGTTCGGTCACGAGCGCGGTGCCTTTACCGGTGCACAGAGCACGCGCCAGGGGCGCTTCGAGCAGGCCGACGGCGGCACCCTGTTTCTGGATGAGATCGGTGACATGCCCGCCGACCTGCAGACACGCCTGCTGAGGGTGCTCGCCGACGGTGAGTTCTATCGCGTGGGTGGCCGGTCCCCCATCAAGGTGGATGTGCGCATTATTGCCGCCACCCACCAGGATCTGGAAAACCGGGTGCGCGAGGGACTGTTCCGTGAGGACCTTTTCCACCGTCTCAATGTGATTCGTATCCATACCCCGGCGATGCGCGAGCGGCGCGAGGATATCTCTCTGCTTGCCCGGCACTTTCTCAATCGCGCTGCCGAGGAGCTGGGGGTGGAGAGCAAGCATCTGGACAAGGAGGCGGAGGAGTACCTGCGCAACCTGGAGTGGCCCGGTAATGTGCGCCAGCTGGAGAACACCTGCCGCTGGCTGACCGTCATGTCCCCCGGTCAGGAGATCCACCTCGAGGACCTGCCGCCCGAATTGCGCGAGAGCGAGGCCGAGGGGGGGGACGGTCAGGACTGGCAGCGGCCGCTACGCCGCTGGGCCGACTGCGAACTTTCCGGTGGACACGTCGGCCTGCTCGATGAGGCGGTGCCCAACTTCGAGCGCATCATGATCGAGGCGGCACTGGCCAAGACTGGCGGACACAAGCAGGAGGCGGCGCGCCTGCTTGGTTGGGGGCGTAACACCCTCACCCGCAAGATCAAGGAACTGGATATGGAGAACGGCGCCTAGCGTCGCTATGCATGGATGTAAAAAAGGCGGCCAAAGGCCGCCTTTTTTGTGCGTAATGGTTTTAAAACTACACGGGCCTAGTTAAACAACTCTTGCCAGAAGATGATGTGATCGTTGCCGCGATAGCTGCCGAAGGTGGCAACCGCGGAGACCACCAGGTCGTTGTTGACGTTGCCATCGCCGTCCCAATCGAAGCGCAGCCAGGCCTGGGTGGTGAGATCGTAGTCAAACTCCACCTTTCCGGGGTTGCCGGTTCCGCTGATGGTGAGCTGGGCGGTGGGATCGGGCTGACCGGTAATCACCGCGGTATCCACGGCCGGGCCGATGAAGGCGCCGCCGGTCTGGTTGAGGGTGATGGTGGTGTTGGCCATGTTGTAGAGGCTGACGTTGTCATCCGTGGCGACACGGAAGCCGCCGGTGCTGGCATCGTAGTACTGCACCTGGAAGGGCATGGCCAG
>JBFFRO010000178.1:0-4377 GCA_041572995.1 Thiohalomonadaceae bacterium | reverse complement strand
CCGCCAGGCCGGCATCGCCCTCGGCGGCGGCGGTACGCAGTCGCCTGGCCAGGGCCTCGGCCAGGGCGGTACCGAAGCTCTCGTGCTCCAGGCAGGAGCAGAGCACCATCAGCGGCGTGGCGGGCAGGTGCGGCAACGCCGCGGTCAGCAGCGCCTCGTTGTCATCCTGATCAAGACGGGCACAAAGATCGGCGATCCCCTGCATACCGACAAAGGCCCACTGATCCCAGCCCGGTTCACCGCGGAAGTAGCTCTGCGCGTGCTCAGCATACTGGCTCGGAGGCAGGCCCAGGGTACGCGAGGCCTTGGCATGGAACACTGCCATCACCTCCTGGCGCGGCTTATAGCCATAGGCACTCTCGGAGAGAGCATCCTCCATCTCCCCCTCCTGTTCGCGGCTGAGCAGGGCCTGCTCGATCAACTGGGCGAGGAAGCCATCGCGAGCCGCCGGGTTAAGCTTGCCCATCTCATCGAGGGGGAACTTGAGGAACCAGACAAACTGCTCCTCGGCACGCTCAGGATTCCAGCCCAGCACCGCCAGCCAGGCCTGCTGCTGCAGCGGCTGCGGCCAGGGCAGTTCCCCTGCCTCGAAGGCCTCGAACTGCGCATCGGGGATGCGCACGATGCGCCGCCCCAGATCATAGATACGAAATCGGCTACCGGTACGGTGCAGGTATTCGCTGATGCTCTGCGGCGCGGCGGCCTGACTCGAATCGCTCACGACTTAGCTCCGCGGCTTACGCTCGGTGCCTTCGCTGACACGCAGCGGGCGGCCGATGAACTCCTGGCCATCCAGGGCCTTGATCGCCTTGGCCGCCGCCGCCGGGGGCATCTCGACAAAGGCGAAACCACGCGGGCGGCGGGTCTGGCGATCGGTCATGATGCGCACCGACCCCACCTCGCCGTACTTTCCGAAGAGCTCACGCAGCTCCTCATTGCGGGCCTTGAAGGCCAGGTTGCCAACAAAAATGGACTGCATATCGCCACTGGCGGCGGAGCCACTGGTCGAGGAGGCGCCTGCGCCGGTGAAACCACCGCCCATCACCAGGCCACCAATCAGGGTACCGAGGAACAGTCCCAGGGGCAGCAGCAGGTTACCCGCCAGCGCGCCCAGCATGGGCGCAACCGCGTAACCGACAACCGCCAGAACAACACCAAGAATCAGGGATTTAATAAAGGATTGCATGAGTATCCGTCACCTGTCGTTTTTCGACTTATATTGGAAAGAGTCAGCCGTGAGTACGGCTGCAACGTAACGCGGCGCTATTCTACACCAGCCGCAGGTTCGCCTGAACCACAGCTTCCTGCTATGGTTTTCCGCCTATGCACAACTCCGCAGACAATAGCGACGCCGAGCCGCTGCTACTGGCCGTGATCGAGCTGGGCGGCTACCCCGACTTCCGCCCCCTCTACCGACAGCTGGGCTATCGAGTCGAGCAGTTGCAGAGCGGTCGCAAGGCCCTTGGCTACATCAAGAAACACCGTCCCCAGGTGGTAGTCGCCGAATTCAACTACCAGCTGGAGTTCCGCGATCGTACCAGTCAGCTGGAGTCACTGCTGGCGGTGGTACAGGCCGCCGGCGGTGGACGGGTACTGGTCTACTACTACCCCGAGGAGGAGCAGGCACTCAGTGCCCTGCATCAGCGCTTTCCCTTCTTTGAACCCCTGCCTCGCCCCATCGATGAGGCGCAGCTGCTAAGCCGGCTTCCGCCTGCCGGGGAGCGTCCATAGGTTTTCCATCGTTATTTGTTATTATCGCTGGCACAGGTAAGAAAATCCTTACATTTGTAGCCTGTCAGGAAGCAACACTTTCCAAGGGATTTCTTCTTAGAAAACTAACAACCGCATCAGGGAATCGTGTCTTTTACTGGGGAAGGAACAGTGTCATCTACTATCAAGACTGGCGTCTTCGTCGATGCCGAAAACATCAAGTTCAATGGCGGTTACCACATGCGTTACGACGTGCTGCGTCGCTTCGCCAGCCGTGATGGCAGTAACGTCCTGCGCCTCAACACCTACCTGGCCTACGACCAGAATCGCGCCAACATGGATCCGGACTACGCCAAGAAGGCGCGCGCCTACCAGCAGATGGTGCGTGACTATGGCTGGAAGATAAACGTTAAGTATGTGCGCCACTACTACGACGAGGAGGGCAACGAGACCACCAAGTCCAATGCCGACCTGGACCTGGCGGTAGACACCCTGCGCCAGGCCGACAACCTCGACCAGGTGCTGCTGGTCACCGGCGACGGCGACTTCTTCAGCCTGGTGCAGGCGCTACAGGACCGTGGCTGCCGAGTCGAGCTGCTGGCCTTCAAGAACGTCTCCGGCGAGTTGCAGCGACAGGTGGATGCCTTTTACTCCGGCTACCTGATCCCCGACCTGCTGCCCTTTGCCCACGAGCCCGAGAACCGCTGGGGCCAGCTCCAGCACAAGGTGCGCGGTACCTGCACCAAGTGGTTCCCGGACAAGGGCTACGGTTTCATGCGCTTCATCACTCGCCTCGACTCCAACCTCTGGGTCACCGACCCGCGCGATGATGACTCACCCTACGAGGGGGTGTTCGTGCACATGAATGACCTGGTGGAGGGGACCAACGTCGAGCTGATGAACCAGCGCGATGCGATCTTCGAGTTCTCTGTGCAGGAGAGTGAACAGAAGGAGGGGGGCCTGGTCGCCCGTGATGTACGTCCGGTGTTTGTTCCCGGGCGTGACTAAGGCATCTCTCATTTAAATATAAAAAGGGCGCCGACGGCGCCCTTTTTTATTACCTCACCAACCCGGCCTCGACTTGGTCTCGCTTCTCCCGGCCCTCAAGCACCTCGATCAATGTCAGGGCGAAGTCCATGGCCGTGCCGGGACCGCGCGAGGTGATCACCTTGCCATCACCAACCACCGCCTCACCGGTATAGTCCACATCGGCCAGTCCCATCTTGTCGAGAAAGCCGGGATAGCTGGTGGCGCGCTTGCCAGCGAGCACCCCGGCGGCAGCCAGCGCCGTCGGCGCGGCGCAAATGGCGGCGGTGTAACGCCCCTCATCGGCCATCTTGCGAATCAGCCCCTGAAGGCGCGCATCCTCACGCAGGTGCTGTGAACCGGGCATCCCGCCGGGCAGCACCAGCATGTCGAAATCACGCTGCAGGGCCTCATCCAGAGTGATGTCAGGGGTGATCGTCACCCCGCGCGAACACTTTACCGGGGTGACGGTGGACTCCAGACCGGCGCTCGCCACCTCGACCCCGGCTCGCACCAGCAGGTCGATAATGGTTACGGCTTCGAGCTCTTCGCAGCCCTGGGCGAGGGGGACAAGGACGCTTGCCATAGTTGCGGACTCCTCTGTTCGATCATGCGCGAGACTGGCACCAGCTGCACACCGTGCATCGCCAGCTGCGGCAGGAAGGTTTCCAGCTCCGCCAGGGTTTCGTCATAGGGGTGGCCGATGGCCAGGGCATCGCCATGCTTGAGTGCCACCGCCAACAACTGCTGCAGCTGGGTGCGAATGGCGCTCGGCTCTCGACTATTGTCGATGAACAGGTCACGACCGGTGAACGGCACCCCCTTCTCCGCGGCCATCAGCGCTGCCACGCTGCCGCTGGTGGTCCGGCTATCGACGAAATAGAGTCCACCCCGGTCGGCCAACGCCTGCATCAGCTGGCTCATGCTTGAGCGGTTGCGGGTGAGGCGGCTGCCCATGTGGTTATTGATCCCACGTGCATGGGGCACGCTCTGCAGGTTCTCATACAGGGTCTGGCGCAGGGCACCCTCATCCATCGCCGTCGTGAGACCGCCGGGACCCAGGTCCCAGCCGTTGCGCGACTCCATCGGCAGATGCAGCATCACCTCCCGGCCAAGGTTATGCGCTTGCTCGGCGACACGCCGGGCGTAGGGGGTACGCGGCAGTACTGCATAGGTGACCACACCGGGTAGCTCCAGGGCACGACTGGCATGGCCCCAATGGTCTCCCAGGTCATCGATAATGATAGCGATGCGTGCACTATGCGGGTGGCTGTGGCCGTCTTCTCCCGGGTGAGCCTGGACGAGACCCGTACCCAGGAGCGAGAGCAGCAGGGTCAGCGTCAGCCGGCGCACCCGGATTAGCGTCCCGCGCCGAGGATGTTCAGACCACGCAACAGGGTCAGGGCTTGGTAGAGCTCGTAATCGCTGCTGGCCAGTGCCTTGCCATCCTCTTCACCGTCAGTATCCTCCTCCAGCTGCTTGCCGCTGAGCGAGGGGCGACCATTGCCGTTGCTCAGGTGACCGGAGAGGTCGGCCTCCTTGATCCCCTGCGGGCCCTCATCCTCGACCGCCGCCACCTGCAGCTTCTCGATAGCGATATCAGGGACAATGCCCTCGGCCTGGATGGAGCGGCCGGAGGGG
>JBFFRO010000177.1:0-4405 GCA_041572995.1 Thiohalomonadaceae bacterium | reverse complement strand
CTTCCCGCCGAGTGGGAACGGCAGAGTGCCGTTATGCTCACCTGGCCCCACCCGGGCACCGACTGGGCTCCCCTGCTGGACGAGGCAGAGGCGGTATTTCTGGCCATCGCCGAGGCGATCTGTCGCTTTGAAACACTGCTGATCGCCTGTCATGACCACGAACAGCGTGAACGGCTACGCGAGCTCTTCGATGAGCACGGCATTGCCCACGAACGCTACCACCTGCATATCGCCCCCTCCAACGACTCCTGGGTGCGCGACCACGGTCCCATCACCGTCTGCGATGAGGGACAACCGCTGCTGCTGGACTTCCAGTTCAACGGCTGGGGGCGCAAGTTCGAGGCTCGCCTGGACAATGCCCTCACCGGCGTACTGCACGCCGAGGGGGCCTTTGGCGAAACGGCCCTCTCCCCCATGCGACTCATCCTCGAAGGCGGCAGTATTGAGAGTGACGGCCAGGGCACCCTGCTCACCACCCGTCGCTGCCTGCTCTCACCGGAGCGCAACCCGCAGTATGACTGCGTTGGCCTGGAGGGGATCTTTGCCCAGTGTTTCGGCACCGAGCAGGTGCTATGGCTGGACAAGGGGGAGCTGGAGGGGGATGACACCGACGCCCACATCGACACTCTGGCGCGTTTTTGCGATGAGAAAACCATCGCCTATGTCAGCTGCGATGACCCCAGCGACAGTCACTACGCCGAACTCAAGGCAATGGAGGAGGAGCTGAGCAAACTGCGCACCGTCGCAGATGAACCCTACCGCCTCATCCCTCTGCCACTGCCCGCCCCGGCCTATGACCCGGAGGATGGCCACCGCCTGCCGGCCACCTACGCCAACTTCCTTATCATCAATGGCGCAGTGCTGGTGCCCACCTATAACGACCCGCTGGACGAACCGGTACTGGAACGTCTGGCCGCCGCCTTCCCCGAACGGCAGATGATTGCCATCGACGCCCGCGCACTCATCCGCCAGCACGGCAGCATTCACTGCGTCACCATGCAGCTACCCTATGGTGTCGTAATCGCATAAGGAGCGAGAAGCCATGTCGCAAAGTCGCAAACTCAAGGTCGGTATTATTCAGCACCCCTGCACAGCTGACCGTGAAGCCAACCTCGCGCGTACCACCGCCGATATCCGCGACGCCGTCGATGAGGGGGCGAAACTCATCCTGCTGCAGGAACTGCACACCGGCCTCTACTTCTGTCAAACCGAAAATACCGACCACTTCGACCTGGCCGAGACCATACCCGGCCCCACCACCGACACCCTGGGTGAGCTGGCCCGCGAGCTGGGTGTGGTGATCGTCGCCTCGCTGTTCGAGCGTCGCGCCGCCGGCCTCTACCACAACACCGCGGTGGTGCTGGAGTCGGATGGCTCCATCGCCGGCAAGTATCGCAAAATGCACATCCCCGATGACCCGGCCTACTACGAGAAGTTCTACTTCACCCCCGGTGACATGGGCTTCGAGCCCATCGACACCTCGGTGGGTCGGCTCGGAGTGCTGGTCTGCTGGGACCAGTGGTACCCCGAGGCGGCACGCCTGATGGCGACGGCCGGGGCCGAGATCCTGCTCTACCCTACCGCCATCGGCTGGGACGGCGAGGCCGACCCGGACGAGCAGCTGCGCCAGCGCGAGGCCTGGATCACCGTGCAGCGCGGCCACGCCATCGCCAACGGCCTGCCGCTGGCCGCCAGCAACCGGGTCGGCTTCGAGGCCGACCCCAGTGGCCAGACTCCCGGCATCACCTTCTGGGGCAACAGCTTCATCTGTGGTCCCCAGGGGGAATTCCTCGACCAGGCCCCCGAGGACATTCATGCCATCCACGTCGCCGAGGTAGACCTTGGACGCAGTGAGCAGGTGCGGCGCTGGTGGCCATTCCTGCGCGACCGCCGTATCGATGCCTACCAGGACCTGCTATTGCGCTACCGCGACGGTAGTGACAAGGCATAAAAAAACCAGGCGCAAAGTCGGCCCGGTTTTCATCTAACCCCTGCACCCGCCGGCAATGAAGGCCCATGGCTGATTTGCTAAAATCGCCCCTCTCAGCAATCTCCCCGATAACCGGAGTCCCCATGTCGCTACAGGATCAGCTGCTCAAGGCCGGACTGGTCGATGCCAAGAAGGCCGGCAAGATCAAGAAGAGCAAGCATAAACAGGCCAAGCAAAAGCAGAAGAACAAGCAGGAACAGGTGGATGAGGCCAAGCTGGCTGCCCAGCGTGCGCAGGCCGAGAAGGCCGAACGCGACCGCCAGTTGAATCTTGAGCGCAAGCAGGAGGCCGAGCGCAAGGCCGTCGCCGCGCAGATTCGCCAGTTGGTGGAGATGAATCGCCAGGAGCCCGAGGGAGAGATCGCCTATAACTTCACCGACGAGGGGGCGGTCAAACGCATTCATATCGACGAGCCCCAGCAGAAACAGCTCGGCAACGGCCGCCTCTGTATTATCAAGCTCGACGGTAGTTACCACCTTATTCCCACCGCCGTCGCCGACAAGATCCGCCAGCGCGACGAGAGCATCACCGTCCTCAGCAACCAGCCCACCGAGGCGGCGGATGACGATGACGACTACTACGCCCAGTTCAAGGTACCGGACGACCTGATGTGGTGAGGGTTTAAGCCCGCAGAGGCGTCGCAATCACCGTGGATGTGGCGGGTCTTGACTAGCTGCGGAGGTAGATGGGGTAACTCCCCTGATTCCCCAGCTTGGTCTCCGCTGCATAGAGCCACACCGCATCCACCTCCTCACCACTGCCCGCCTGACTCGCCCAGCTTCCGGAGAAGGTGCTGGCAGTGGAGGCCGAACTATCGAAGCTCAGGGGGTAACGGTGAAAGCTGCCGTCACTCATGCGCATCACCATCTCCACACGGTAGGCACTCGGCGGCCAGGGCCAGTCCGCTTTGTCGGCGATCTCACAACCACACATCATGGTCACCTCAGCGGTACAACGCAGCTGTGCCCCACGCCAGATGGCACTGACATTACTGATGCACAGCCCCGGCACCTCAATGACCACACCCTCGGGGTCGGCCTCACTACCCACATCGACACCAGGTAGCAGGGTGATATCGGCCTGGGCCGTGCGAGCCTGCTCCGGGTGTTTGAGCGGACCAAAGACCCGCACGCGGACAGTGGTGGGCCGGTCGATATCCAGTTCAAAACTCGCGCTGACGCTCTCACCATCAACCGCATAAGGCTGGGCACGACTGACCGGCTGCATCAGGTTCTCTGGCCCGGCGGAGGCCTTGTCCACGGCGATGGCATAGGTGTGATCGATACGCTCACCACTTTGCGGGTCGATAAGGGTTACCAGGGCACTCTGTTTGCTGATATTGGCGGCATCACGGCCGAGATACTTGCCACCGCGGGCGGCGGGACGGACGACTAACTTGGTCTTCACGGGGCCTCTCTTTTCGAACAGCCGTGACGCTGCACGTGGCGAGTCTATAAATACGCCAGCATAGCCACGGCACCGTCTTCACGGTATCGGCCTTTCCCCACGATAACTGACGGTAATTTCCTACATGAGCGTATCGCCACCTCACTGGCGTACCGCATATATACAATTAGCGCCTATAATTAAATGATGAAACATCCTAATTAACGAGGAGAGACAGCATGAACATGAAGAACATGGGCACCGTCGACAAATCGATTCGTATCATCGTCGGCTTGGCCCTCATCATCTGGGCGGTGATGGGTGGCCCCATCTGGGCCTGGATTGGTCTTCTGCCGCTGGCCACCGCAATCATGGGCTGGTGCCCTGCCTACTCTCTCATCGGGGTCAGCACCCAGGGCAAGAGCGAAAAGACCGAGGCGAGCAAGGATGAGTGACATTACTGCCACTTACTGACATGACAGCCATAAAACATGACAAACCTGCCATAATGTCATGTCATATCAGTGGTCGCTAAATTAGCATATCCTTATAAGGTATTGTTTCACAAGGGCTAACAACACCGCCAGCAGTTTGGCATAGCTATTGCTCATACTCTCTGCGAGAGAAGAGGTCCCCTTACGGCTAGCCGTTCGGTGCTGATTCTCCTCCTCCTTCCAAACTGTGGTGTTTGCCGCGCACGCAAGGGCGCGGCTTTTTTTTGCCCGCGATTCGGGCCCCTCCAAAAAGTGTTTCACGCACACCAGAAAGCATGGGAATGATGGCATACATGTTGCTGTTTCTTCTGCTACTGAGACAGGGAAAGCCCCCACTTTCGTGTGGACTTGTAATACGAAACGAATCTCTGCATTATCGGTCCAATACGTTGCTGAAAGACGTATCCAGATAAATTCATGCCGCCATACGTAGCGGCCCTGATGGAGGAGTCATGAAAAAGCTTCTTATTATGTTGTTCGCTCTCCTGCTGGTTAACCCCCTCTTCAGCAGCCACTCTTTTGCTGCCGATAACGG
>JBFFRO010000176.1:0-4417 GCA_041572995.1 Thiohalomonadaceae bacterium | reverse complement strand
GGATTTTTCCGTGAATTTTCGAAAGGTTGGCCCGTGTTCGAGATGATAGTCGCCGGTGGCTGGTTGATGGCCCCGATCCTGATCTGTTCCCTGCTGGCCATGGCCATTGTCATGGAGCGCTTCTGGGTGTTGCAGCAGAAGCGAGTGGTGCCCGCCAACCTGGTCGCCCAGGTGTGGCACTGGCACCAGGAGGGCAAGCTGGACCAGAAGCACATCCAGGCCCTGCGTGAGAACTCCGCCCTAGGCCGGGTGCTCTCCGCCGGCCTGGTCAATATGCGCCACTCACGCGAGGTGATGAAGGAGGCGATCGAGGAGAGCGGCCGCCAGGTGGTGCTGGAGCTGGAGCGCTACCTCAACACCCTGGGCACCATCGCCTCCATTACCCCGCTGTTGGGCCTGCTCGGCACCGTCATCGGCATGATCAAGGTGTTTGCCGCCATCACCGCTCACGGCGTTGGTGATGCCGGAGTGCTGGCTGGGGGCATCTCCGAGGCTCTGATCACCACTGCCGCCGGCCTTTCCACCGCCATCCCCAGCCTGATGTTCTACCGCTACTTCCGCGGCAAGGTAGACATGCTGGTGCTGAAGATGGAGGAGGAGTCGCTGAAGCTGGTGGAGGTGCTGCACGGCGAGCGGGAGCGCGGCGCATGAAGTTCTCCCGCGAGCGCCCCGCGGACCCGGAGGTCAATCTGACGCCGCTGATCGACGTGGTCTTTCTGCTGCTGATCTTCTTCATGGTCTCCACCACCTTCGAGCGCGAGAGCCAGGTACGCATCGAGCTGCCCAAGGCCGAGGGCGAGGAGGCGAGCGCCGAGAAGCCCAAGCGCCTGGAGATCACCATCGATGCCGAGGGGCGCTACTACGTCAATCGCAGCGAGGTGGTGAATACCCAGGCCGAGACCCTGAAGGCGGCACTGCGTGAGGCGGCCGGCGATGAGCAGCAGCCCCACCTGCTGCTGAGCGCCGATGGCAAGACTCCGCACCAGGCGGTGATCACCGCCATGGATGTGGCTCGTCAGTTGGGCTTCGTCAACCTGACCTTCGCCACCCGCCGCCCCAGCGAGGAGTAGGCCGCCGATGTCATCTGATCCCCACGCCGGTATCGATACGGGTGCCTATCGGCGTCTGCTTGCCGACGTTAAACCTCACTGGCGTGCCTTTATCTTCGCCTCCATCGGCCTGATCCTGGTGGCCGGTACCGAGGGAGCCTTCGTCGCCCTGCTCAAGCCGATGCTCGATGGCAGTTTCGTCGAGCACGACCCGCGGATTATCACTTGGACCCCGCCGGGCCTGATCCTGCTGTTCCTGGTGCGCGGTATCGCCTCCTTTACCGCCGCCTACTGGATGGCACACGTGGCCCGTGCGGTGATCAAGGGGCTGCGCGAGCGCATCTTTACCCATATGTTGCGCCTGCCGGTGAGCTACTATGACGCCACTCCGGCCGGCACCATGCTCTCGCGCCTCACCTATGACGTGGAGCAGGTGGCCATCGCGACCACCGACGCCATTACCATTCTGGTGCGTGACTCGCTGACCGTGATCGTGCTGCTGGGTTACATGTTCTACATCGACTGGGTGCTGGCGCTGGTGCTGCTCGTCGGCGGTCCGCCCATTGCCCAGCTCATTACCTGGATCTCCAAGCGCTTCCGCCGCTACTCCTCGCGTATCCAGCACTCGGTGGGGGATGTGACCCGCATCGCCGAGGAGACCATCGATGGCCAGCGGGTGGTGAAGACCTTTGGCGGCGAGGCCTACGAGCGCGGTCGCTTCGAGCAGGCCAACGAGGAGAACCGCAAGCAGAACATGAAGCTGGAGACTACCAGCGCCGCCAGTGTGCCCATCGTTCAGCTGATCGCCGCCGCCTGCGCCTCTGGCGTCATCTACATCGCCGCCGGTGATGCGGTGGGCGGCAAGATGAGCGTAGGCACCTTTGTCTCCTTTATCGGCGCGATGATGATGGTACTGGCACCGATGAAGCGCCTGACCAAGATCAACGCCAGTTTGCAACGAGGCATCGCCGCTGCCGACTCCATCTTCGGTTTCCTCGATGTAGAGCCGGAGCCCGACAGCGGCACCCGTACCCTGGAGAAGGTCAGCGGTGAGGTGCGTTTCGAGGGTCTGCGTTTCGCCTACAACGCCGATAAGGGCGATGTGCTCAAGGGCATCGACCTGGAGCTGCCGGCGGGCAAGACCGTGGCCCTGGTCGGGCGCTCGGGCAGCGGTAAGACCACCCTGGCGAACCTGTTGCCGCGCTTCTATGAACCGAGTGCCGGGCGCATCGCCCTGGACGGGGTGAATGTGCGCGAGATCACCCTGGAGTCGTTGCGTTCGCACATCGCCCTAGTGAGCCAGCACATCACCCTGTTCAACGACACCATCGCCAACAACATCGCCTACGGCTGTTTGGGCGGTGCCGAGCGGGCGGATATCGAGCGTGCCGCCGAGCTGGCCCATGCGATGGAATTCATTCGCGAGATGCCCGATGGGCTCGACACCCTGGTGGGGGAGAACGGCGTGCTGCTCTCCGGCGGTCAGCGCCAGCGCCTGGCCATCGCCCGTGCGCTGCTCAAAAACGCCCCCATCCTTATTCTCGACGAGGCCACCTCGGCGCTGGATAGCGAGTCGGAGCGGGCCATTCAGGATGCCCTGGATGAGCTGATGAAGGACCGTACCACCCTGGTGATCGCCCACCGCCTCTCCACCATCGAGGGGGCCGATCGCATCGTCGTGCTGGATCAGGGACAGATCATCGAAAGCGGCTCCCATGCCGAACTGCTGGCCGCTGATGGTGCCTACGCCGCCCTGCACCGGCTGCAGTTCCGTGAAGAGGGTGAGGGTGCCTGAGGCACTGCTACAGCGCCTCTGGTATGGCGGCGCCGGGCCTGCCTGGTTGTTGCTGCCACTGCTACTGCCCCTGGCGCTGATCTTCTCCCTGCTGGCGGCGCTGCGCCGCGGGCTCTTCCGTCTGCGGCTTATCAAAAGCGAACGGCTGCCGGTGCCGGTGATCGTGGTCGGCAATATCAATGTTGGCGGTAGTGGCAAGACCCCGCTGGTGCTGTGGCTGGTGCAGTTGCTGCGTGAGCAGGGCTACCAGCCGGGTATCGTCAGTCGCGGTTACGGTGGCAGCCTTGAGAGGCCGAGCCTCGTCACTGTCGAGAGCGACCCGCGCGTGGTCGGGGACGAGGCACTGTTGCTGGCCCGTCGTGCCGGGGTGGCGGTGGCGGTGGGCGCCGACCGTCCCCAGGCCGCGCGCCTGCTGCTGGGGCAGGGGGTGGATGTGATCATCAGCGACGATGGCTTGCAGCACTACCGTCTGGCCCGCGATATCGAGATCGCCCTTATCGACGGTGAGCGCCGCCTCGGCAATCGCCTGCCGCTGCCGGCCGGTCCGTTGCGCGAGCCGCCACGGCGCCTGCAGCAGGTGGATTTCGTCGTCTGTAATGGCGGTGAGGCCGGCGAGGGTGAGGTGCTCATGGGCTTGAACCCGGAGGGTTTCGAAAACCTGCAAACCGGCGAGCGGCGTGACCCCTTCGATTTTATCGGCCGCACGGTGCATGCGGTGGCCGGTATCGGCAATCCCGGGCGTTTTTTCGATACCCTGCGCGCACTGGCGATTGAACCCATCGAGCATCCCTATCCGGACCATCACCCCTATGCCGAGGGGGAGCTGCGTTTCGATGACCGACTGCACCTCATCATGACCGAAAAGGATGGGGTAAAATGGCAACCCTTCGCCGGTGAGCAGGACTGGCAACTGAGTGTTGCAGCTGAACTGCCGGATGGCTTTGTCGAGCACCTGCTCGATAGGCTCAAAACGATTAAGAGATAAAGAGGTTATCGATGGACAGTAAAACCCTGGAGATCCTGGTCTGCCCCGTGTGCAAGGGGCCGCTGGTTTATGACAAGGCGGCGCAGGAGCTGATCTGCAAGGTGGATCGCCTCGCCTACCCCATTCGCGATGACATTCCGGTGATGCTGGAGGGTGAGGCTCGGGTCCTGGAGGCGGGTGAGGCGGAGTGAGTTTCCGCGTCGTTATACCCGCCCGCTATGCTTCCACCCGCCTGCCGGGCAAGCCGCTGCTGGATATTGGCGGCAAGCCGATGTTGCAGCACGTCGTGGAGCGGGCCCACGATTCCGGTGCCGCCTCGGTGGTGGTGGCCACCGATGATGAGCGCATCGCCTCGGCTTGCGAGACTTTCGGCGCCGATGTCTGCATGACCTCCGCCGAGCACAACTCCGGCACCGAGCGTCTGGCCGAGGTGGTGGAGTGCCTGGGCTGGGGCGATGATGAGATCGTCGTCAATCTGCAGGGGGATGAGCCGGGGATGCCGGGCAGCCTGCTGCGCCAGGTGGCCGCACTACTGGAGCAGCACCGGGATGCCGATGTCTCCACCCTCTGCACCCGCATCCACACCGC
>JBFFRO010000175.1:0-4437 GCA_041572995.1 Thiohalomonadaceae bacterium | reverse complement strand
GGCACCGTCAACTTCAGCTCGCAGGAGAGCTACCCTCGCCATTTCGATGATGGCGACCGCGAACTGCTCAACACCCTGGGGCGCTGGGTGGGCAACCTCTACGAGCGCCGCCACGCCATGTACGCCCTCTACCGTAGCGAACAGCGCCTCATTCGCAGCCAGAACTTCGCCAACATCGGCACCTGGGACTGGAACATCCAGAGCGGAGAGCTGTTCTGGTCGGAGCGTATCGCCCCGCTGTTCGGCCACGACGACGGTCGCCTGGAGACCACCTACGAGAATTTCATCAACGCTATCCACCCGGATGACCGCGAGGCGGTGACAGCGGCGGTCAGCGCCTGTATCGAAAAGGGTGAGGTCTACGACATTGAACACCGGGTGGTGTGGCCCAACGGTGAGGTGCACTGGTTGCACGAGAGCGGCGATGTGGTCCGTGATCGCAATGGGGCCCCCATCAACATGCTCGGTGCGGTGCGCGACATCACCCGCCGCAAGCACTCGGAACTAGCCCTGCGGCAGGCCCGAGAGCAGGCCGAGGCGGCCAATCGCGCCAAGTCCGAATTCCTCTCCAGCATGAGCCATGAGCTGCGCACCCCGCTCAACGCCATCCTCGGCTTCTCCCAGCTGCTGGAGAGCGACGAGAGTCTCAACAAGGAGCAGCGTGAGAGCACCCGCGACATCATCTACGCTGGCAACCATCTGCTGGCGCTGATCAACGAGGTACTGGACCTCTCCCGCATTGAGGCCGGTAAGATGGATCTCGCCGTCGAGACCATCGACCTGGACACTCTCATGGACACCGTGCGTCGGATCTCCACCCCCATCGCTGAGAGCCACCGCATCACCCTCAGCTTCGAAAACCGCTGTCCTACCCAGCAGGGGATCCTCGCCGACTTCACACGCGCCAAGCAGGTGCTGCTCAACCTCACATCAAATGCCATCAAGTACAACCACGAAGGCGGCTCAGTCAGCATCCACTGCAGCAGCCAGGAGAATGGCCGCGTTCGCCTGCAGGTGGACGATACCGGGCCCGGTATCCCCGAGGCGATGCAGGAGCGCCTGTTCAAGGCCTTCGAGCGCCTGGGAGCCGAAGGCTCCAACATTGATGGCACCGGCATCGGCCTGGTCATTACCCGCCAACTGGTCGAGCTGATGGGTGGGGAAATCGGTTTCAGCAGCATTGAGGGTGAAGGCAGCAGTTTCTGGATCGAACTGCCCGGTGAGCAGCTAGCCGAAGAAGGAACAACCAAGGAAGTGGCACAACAGGGCGACACTGAAATAACGCAGCTAAGCGCCCACAAGCAGGTCCTCTACATCGAGGACAACCCGGTTAATCTCAAGCTGGTGCAGAAACTGATCGCCAAGCGCACCTCACTGCAACTGCTCTGCGCGGAAGAGCCTCGTGCCGGACTGGAGCTGGCCAGAAAAGAACGTCCGGACCTGATCCTGCTGGACATCAACATGCCGGGGATGAGCGGTTATGAAGTGCTAGAGCAACTGCGAGAGATGAAAGAGACTCACGCGATTCCCGTAATCGCGCTCACCGCCAACGCAATGGACAATGATATGCTCCGCGGCGAAGAGGCCGGCTTCAACGACTACTTGACCAAACCCATTGCAATCACCCCGTTTCTTGAGACCCTAAAACGACACCTGGGGGTTATCGAGGCCTAGCCTCAATTTATAAGAGCCTCCTAATCTGCTAGACTGCGCCGCTCTGTTCACCCCCAGATAACGACACCACCAGCGAGACGCGGCATGTTTTTTAACTTCGAGTGCAACGACCAGGGCTGCCCCAAGAACGATATCCTCTCCGGCCTCACCGTGGCGCTGGCGCTGGTCCCCGAGGCGGTCGCCTTCGCCTTCGTCGCCGGGGTCGAGCCGCTGGTGGGACTCTACGCCGCCTTTATGGTGGGCCTGATCACCGCGGCCATCGGTGGTCGCCCCGGGATGATCTCCGGTGCCACCGGTGCGCTGGCGGTGGTGATGGTCGCGCTGGTGGCACAACACGGGGTGGAGTACCTGTTCGCCGCGGTAGTGTTGATGGGCTTTATCCAGATCGCCATCGGCCTGTTAAAGATGGGCAAGTTCATTCGCATGGTGCCGCACCCGGTGATGCTGGGCTTCGTCAACGGCCTGGCCATCGTCATCTTCCTGGCGCAGCTGGAGAGCTTTAAGGTGAAGGGCGTGGCCGGTGCCAGTCAGTGGATGGGGACGAGCGAACTGGGGCTGATGCTGGGGCTGGTGGCGCTAACCATGGCCATCATCCACTTCCTGCCTAAGCTGACCAAGGCCGTGCCCTCCTCGCTCGCCGCCATCGTCACCGTATCGGCGATCGTCATCGGCCTGGGGCTGGAGAGCCGCACCGTCGGTGACATGGCCTCCATCGCCGGCGGCCTGCCGGAGTTCCATATCCCCATGGTGCCCTTCACCCTGGAGACCCTCTGGATCATCCTCCCCTACTCCTTCATCTTCGCTGCCATCGGCCTCATCGAATCACTGCTGACCCTCACCCTGATCGACGAAATTACCGAGACCCGCGGACGCGGTAACCGTGAGTGTGTCGGCCAGGGTGCGGCCAACGTCGCCACCGGCCTGTTCGGCGGCATGGGTGGCTGCGCCATGATCGGCCAGAGCATGATCAACGTGAACTCCGGTGGCCGCGGCCGTCTCTCCGGTATTTCCGCTGCGCTGTTCCTGTTGATGTTCATTCTCTTCGCCTCCGGCCTTATCGAGATGATCCCACTGGCGGCCCTCACCGGCGTCATGTTCATGGTGGTCATCGGCACCTTCGAGTGGTCCAGCCTGCGCATCATGGGCAAGATCCCCAAGGCTGACGCCTTCATCATCGTGCTGGTCTCCGGCGTCACCGTGGCCACCGACCTGGCCATCGCCGTTATCGTCGGCGTCATCGTCTCCGCACTGGTCTTTGCCTGGGAGCACGCCAAGCAGATCAACGTGAAGAGCTACATGGATAACAACGGCTCCAAGGTCTACGAGCTGAGCGGGCCGCTGTTCTTCGCCTCGGTGCGCAACTTCCAGGAGCTCTTCGATCCCAAGGAAGACCCGGCCGATGTGATCATCGAGTTCCAGAGCTCCAAGGTGGTGGACCACTCCGCCATCGAGGCCATCGACACCCTGGCCGAACGCTACCTAAAGGCGGGCAAGACCCTGCACCTGCGCCACCTCAGCGTCGAGTGCAAGGACCTGCTGGAGAAGGCCGGCGATCTGGTCGAGGTCAACGTCATCGAAGACCCGAAATATCACGTGGCCGATGACCGCCTGGCCTGATGGGCCATCTCTTTAAAAATAAAAAGGCCGTCATTCGACGGCCTTTTTATTGGCATGGCCGACGCGATTATCCCGCCGCCAAAAACGACCGCCACTGCCGGTAGTGCCCCCCATCGGCCGCAGCCACCACAGAGCGTGGCGTCAGTGCCCGCTGTGGAACCGGCTCACCATCGAGGGTAGAGGCGTGACCGCCGGCCTCGGCGAGGATCAGCTGCCCGGCGGCATAGTCCCACAGCTTCTGCCCACCGTGGAGATAGACATCGACACGCCCGCTGGCCACGTAACACCAGTCTAGGGCACCGGAGCCGAGGTTACGCTGGGAACTGTAGGGGGGCGAGCTGACCACATGTCCGGCCAGCTTCGGGGCCAGGCGCTTGAGGTCGATCAGGGCAATCCCCTGACTCAGCGGGCGACGGGCAGACGGTGCCCGTAGTGGCTCAGTGTTAAGCCACGCCCCTTGCCCCTTGATGGCGCTGAAGCACTCATCACGTAGCGGGTCGAGGATCAGGCCCATGACCACCTCTCCGCCCCGCATCAACGCAAGCGAAAGGGAGAAGTAGGGAATGCCCGCAGCGAAGTTACTGGTCCCGTCCAGCGGGTCGAGCAGCCACAGGCCCTCAGCGCTGTTCTCCAGCAGTGAGCGTTGCTGTTCCTCGCTCATCTCCTCACCGAGCAGCGCAATCGTGGGGTAGCAACGCCGCAACTCGTCGATAATCCGTGCCTGACTGGCACCGTCAGCCTCGGTCACCAGTGAGCCATCGGCCTTGGCGCGGCCCTCGACCCCGGCCTCGAATCGTGGCAGTAACTCCTGCTGTGCGATCGTTCGCAACAACGCTCCCAGTGAATCACACAGCGCCCTGTTCAGTTCCATCCTGCACTCCCATCGACACGGCAAGGCCGGCGTTCCAAGCTCGATAACGCGGCATAAAAAAAGGGGCGTACCATCTCCGGCACGCCCCCATTATAGGTCGATTGGCTGGATCAGTACTCCCAGCCGGCGCCCAGCATGATGCGAATATCGCTGTAGTTGTAGCGGTCATCCGTGTTGTCACGCTTCTTGTAATCGAAGCTGAGTGAGTAGGACTTGTGCTCACTCCAGCTGTACTCGGCCTTGGCGTTCAGATCCAGGCCCGAGGCACTCTTGGC
>JBFFRO010000174.1:0-4438 GCA_041572995.1 Thiohalomonadaceae bacterium | reverse complement strand
GCATTTCGATACCGGGAATGCCCTGGTGCTTCACCTTTTGCGTGGTGCTGATATTGACCACCGCCGGGCTCTTCTCGGCAACCAGCTCGGTAAAATCGGGCAGGCCCGAGGCCTGCACATTGCTCATCAGGACCAGGCTGAAAACCAGGCCGACAAAAGCGGAAAGACGCACGCTCATGTTTACTCCTCGGATGGTTTGATAGGTTGAATCAGCTGCACATCGGCGGCGCCGAGACGGCGCAACATGCGCGGCTGGTAACGAGGGTCACCGCCAGCGCGGTGGTTGAAACGGCGCAGCCAGAGAAGCCCCAGGCCCAATCCGGCCAGACCGCCGAACAGGGCGGGCCACTCCCCCTCGGCATTCCATTGCGGGGCCAGCACCTCGCCAAGCAGCGCTCCGCCCATCAGGGTAAACAACGGCACGATATAGACCGCCAGTGAGCCTCGCAGGAGAGCACTCTCCTCGATGCCGAGCACCACCTGCTCGCCGCTCTGAGCATGCAGGTCATTGCGGACCTTGAGGCGCTGATTGCGCGCCCCCAGCACCTCGGAGAGGGCTCCGGTACCACAGCCGCCGCTCTTGGCCGAGCAGCTGGAGCAGCTGCTACGGCGTGCCGTCTCGATCCAGGCGAACTCGCCATCGATCTCGACGATGCGACCGTTCTCCTCGATCACGATCCGGCGTCCTCTTGACGCATCACCGACTCGGCGATGCGGCGCACGGTAAACGCGGGCACCTCGCCCAGAACCACGATGCGATAACCACCACGACGACTAACGTAGGCGTTAAGGGCTCCAACATGCGAGGCCCCCTGCCAGCGGTTACCGCCCTCGTCACGTTCGATGAAGACCGAAATCGTGGCCAAGCCGTCACCGTAAACCCGGTGTTCGACCCGCGCACCGCTCTCGCCGTGGGCCCGTGGGTAGAACGCCTCGAGGGTAAAGCCCTCGGGCAGTGCCTCCACCTGCCACGGACTCGGTGCCGCCGCAGCAGCATGGCGGCGGTGACTGACGCTCACCCCGGGCATGCCCTGATTGTCGAACAGCTCGTCGGCCAGCGGCTGCGGGTACACCTTCAGCTCGCTAAACATCAGCTGTTCCATAACCCGGCCACTCTCATCGTGCAGCTCCGCGCGCAGCAGCAAACCACTGTCGGCATCCACCCAGTAGTGACGCGCATAGCGTTCCTGATCGCGAGGCAGGATGCTGATGCGCAACGCCTCCAGCCCGGCCACGCGGTCACGCTCCCCCATCTCGATACGGTAGTAATCAGCAAAGCGCTCCACGGCCTGGGGGGGCTGGATCGGCATATGCGCGACATTAGTCACCCGCGCAGAGGAGGCGCCACTGTCACGTGAGGCACCGGCCACCTCGGCCGGCTGCGGCGCAATGCGTGTCACCTCCTCATCGTGGCGGATCAGCTCCAGGCGCGGGCCGCTGAGGGCGATAAGCCGTTCGCGCTCACGCCCCTGCGCGTCCACATCGTGAAGGATGCGCATGCCCTGCAGGCGACCGTCACTGAGGTAGACGAAAGTACCGGTGTAGTTGAGATTACGGGCAGCGCTGGACATGCCCTCAAGGCGCTCAAGCGCCTCATCGGCAAGCAGACTCGCCGGCAGAGAGAGCAGTAGCAGTAGCAGCCCGCTACGCATCACTTTTCCTCACTCAGGGGACGGGTGAAGGGGGCATTGGAGATGGCATTGTGGTTGACCACATAGTGCTCCAGCGGTGATCGGCTGCGGGCCGCCACCGGGGCAACATTAAGGGTGTGCTCACGCTTCTCGGCCACCACGGTGGGCTGCTGCAGGCGGATATATTCGCGCGGACCGTCGGCCACAACCTGGGCGGCCGGCTCCTCATTGATTACCTGGATCCCCACCACAGCGACCGCGGCAACCGAGGCGGCGACAGCGAAGCCGGCCCCCAGGCGCTGCCAGGGTGAAAGCCTTGAGGGGCGACTGCGAGGGGCCAGCACCGTCGGCTCATCGGAGAGCGCGCCACGCACCCGAGCAGCTAGGTCATGGTCCTCGACTCTGCGGTAGTTGTTGTGCAACACATCGCTGATCATTTGATAACGACCGAAGGTGTCGCGCAGCCTCGGGTCACGGTCAATGGCGTCAATGGCATCGAGACGCTCACGCGCCTCCAGCTCACCGTCGCAAAGCGCCGAAATCCGTTGCCGTTGTTCATCATTCATGGGTCAACCCTCGTGGCGAGCCCCACCCGCCGTTGTTACGTTTAACCTCGCCGCCGCCCTCGCGACGGCGGTACTCACGGTTCCAGCAGCGGCTTGAGCTGCCGGTCAATCGCCTCACGGGCGCGGAAGATGCGCGAGCGCACGGTGCCGATAGGGCACTCCATGGCCTGCGCGATCTCCTCGTAACTCAATCCCTCCAGCTCACGCAGGGTGATGGCCATGCGCAGCTCCTCGGGCAGCTCATCGATAGCGTGGATGATGGTCTGCTCGATCTCGTCCTTCATCGCCTCCCGTTCGGGAGTGGCGACATCGCGCAGGCCCACGCTGTCGTCGAACTGGGCCGCATCCTCGGCATCGATATCGCTGCCCGGTGGGCGCCGTCCCAGCGATACCAGATGATTCTTCGCCGTATTGATGGCGATGCGGTAGAGCCAGGTGTAAAAGGCGCTGTCTCCGCGGAAACGGGCCAGTGCCCGGTAGGCCTTGATGAAGGTCTCCTGGGCGACATCCAGAACCTCGTCCTGGTCGCGCACGTAACGCGATATCAGCTTGACGATGCGATGCTGATATTTCAGCACCAGCGTGTCGAAGGCCGACTTGTCCCCCTGCTGTACTCGTGTGACCAGCTCCTGGTCCACCAACTGTTCGCCCATGCGGGCAGCCCCTTTCATCATATAGTGAGGCCCGGTGACAACCGCCGGACCCGGCCCTACGCCAGATGTGACCATGGCCTGTTTAATAAGTTCGCTTCACGACAGCTTTTTTCGTATATTGCCGCTATCGCCCCTGAACGAACGTACCGGGAAGCATGACAAACAGCCGCTGCGCCGTCCACCACCGAGCCGTACGCCTCGATCCAAGCCCCTGAATGTCCGAACAGCAAGCACACTACGACGTTTTGATCATCGGCAGCGGCGCCGCCGGCCTGACCACGGCCCTGCACCTGGCTGAACACGCACGCGTGGCGGTGCTCTCCAAGGGCTCGCTGGATGAGGGCTGTACCCTGCATGCCCAGGGCGGTGTGGCCGCGGTGCTCGACGAGCACGACTCACTGCAGTCGCATATCGAGGACACCCTCAACGCCGGCGCCGGGTTGTGTGACGAGGAGACGGTACGCTACACCATTGAACATGGCCGCGCCGCCATCCAGTGGCTGATCGACGAGGGCGTTCCCTTCACCCGTGACAACGGCGGCGGCTACCACCTCACCCGTGAGGGAGGACACAGCCACCGACGGGTGATCCATGCCGCCGACGCCACCGGCCAGGCCATTGAGTGCACCCTGCTCGATCAGGCCCGCGCCCACCCCAACATTGAGCTGCTGGAACAGCACATCAGCATCGACCTCATCACCGGGGCCAAGCTGGGGCACGCCGATAACCGGGTCCTGGGTGCCTATGTACTCAACCGTGCGAGCGACCGGGTCGATGTGCTGCGCGCCCGCTTCGTGGTGCTGGCCAGCGGCGGTGCCAGCAAGGTCTACCTCTATACCAGCAACCCCGACCTCTCCACCGGCGATGGTATCGCCATGGCTTGGCGTGCCGGCTGCCGGGTGGCGAACATGGAGTTCAACCAGTTCCACCCCACCTGCCTCTACCACCCCAAGGCCAAAAGCTTCCTCATCACCGAGGCGGTTCGTGGTGAGGGCGGACACCTGTTGCTGCCCAGCGGAGAGCGCTTCATGCAGCGCTTCGACCCGCGCGGCGAGCTGGCCCCGCGTGACATCGTCGCCCGCGCCATCGACCACGAGATGAAGCGCCTGGGTAGCGAGTGCCTCTACCTGGATATCAGCCACAAGCCGGCCGAATTCATTAAGGAGCACTTCCCCACCGTCTACGCCCGTTGCCTGGAGTTCGGCTTCGACATCACCCGCGAGCCCATCCCGGTGGTGCCCGCCGCCCACTACACCTGCGGCGGGGTGATGGTCGACCTGCAGGCGCGCACCGACCTCGACGGCCTGTACGCAGTCGGCGAGGTGACCTGCACCGGCCTGCACGGGGCCAACCGCATGGCCAGCAATTCGCTGCTGGAGTGCCTGGTGTTCGCCGAGGCGGCGGCCAGGGATATCCTTCAGCGCCTGGATCAGACCCCGATTCCCGAATCCCTACCGCCCTGGGACGAGAGCCGGGTCACCGACTCCGACGAGGAGGTGGTGGTGTCGCACAACTGGGAGGAGCTACGCCGCTTCATGTGGGACTACGTCGGCATTGTCCGCAGCAACAAGCGCCTGGAGCGGGCACG
>JBFFRO010000173.1:0-4485 GCA_041572995.1 Thiohalomonadaceae bacterium | reverse complement strand
GGTTGAGGAGGGGAACATCATGGCACTGAAGATTATTGAAGGTTGTGTGAACTGCTGGGCCTGCTACGACCTCTGCCCCAGCGAGGCCATTGTCGAGGCCAAGCCCCATTTCACGATTGTGGCGAGCAAATGCACCGAGTGCGACGGCGACTTCGCCGACCCGCAGTGCGCCTCCATCTGCCCCATCGAGGGGGTGATCCTCAACGCAGAGGGCGAGGCCATCAACCCGCCGGGCTCGCTCACCGGCATCCCGCCGCAGGCCAGTCGCGGCGAGTCTGCCCCGGCTCACGTGTAACGGCTAACGGCGTGCTGCACTTTTACGAAAAACCCGGCTGCATCAACAACACCCGGCAGAAGCAGCTGCTGCAGGCCGCCGGTTGCGAGTTCCAGGCCCACAACCTGTTGGCCGAGCCCTGGAGTGCAGAGCGCCTGCAGGCCTTTTTCCAGGGACTGGCGGTGGCCGACTGGTTCAACCGCAGCGCGCCGCGGGTCAAGTCCGGCGAGGTGGTGCCCGAGAGCCTGGATGCCGAGCAGGCCCTGGCGTTGATGCTGACCGAACCGCTGCTGATTCGCCGCCCGCTGATGGAGCTGAACGGTAAGCACCTGGTCGGTTTCGACAGCGACGCCGTTGCCGCGACCTTCGCTCTC
Source organism: Thiohalomonadaceae bacterium (assembly GCA_041572995.1). Taxonomy (GTDB): domain Bacteria; phylum Pseudomonadota; class Gammaproteobacteria; order Thiohalomonadales; family Thiohalomonadaceae; genus JBFFSW01. The sequence goes on along the minus strand of JBFFRO010000173.1, from coordinate 3,837 downwards.
GTGCTGCCCGACGAGGTCCCGGACGAGTCCTGTCCGCGTAATGACGGCCATAGCTGTGAGCCGTAGAATCGAGTGACTGGAGAGAGCCATGCCGACAGCCATCAGAAAAGAAGCACCAGAGGATCAGGGTATGACGCGTGAGGCAAGCTGGTCCTGGTTGATGGGGCACGCCGAGACAGAGTCGCGCTGCGCCGATCTCTATGCCCGTATGCTGGCCTCGTTGCTCGCCCACGAGAGCGCCATGCCGCTTCGCCTGGGGATGAGCGAGGAGGCCTTTGCGGCGATGCTGGCCCGTCACTTTCCCGGTGTGGACGTCGCCCCGTTCGCAACCCTGGGAGAAGACCTCGATGCCATGCGTAGCGATGAGTACGATGAGCTGATCACCCTCTATGGCGCCCACCTGAGCGACGGGATGGCGGCCGATGAGGCAGCCTGGGCCGGGGCGGTGCTGGCCGCCGGCTGCATGGGCGGCGATCATCTCTGGCAGGATATGGGCTTCTGGTCGCGAGCCGACCTCAGCGCCTTCATCGGCGAGCATTTCCAGCCCCTGGCCGACAAGAACAACATGGATATGAAGTGGAAGCGCTTCTTCTACAAGCAGCTCTGTGCCCAGGACGGGGTCTATACCTGCCGAGCGCCCTCCTGCCAGGTGTGTGCTGACTACCAGAACTGTTTTGGACCGGAGTGAGCGACTTGAGCGTGCCCAGGCCGCCTATCTCGGCCTGGCCATCGGTGATGCCCTGGGTGCCACCGTGGAGTTCATGACCCCGCGCGAAATTCAGCACCATCACGGCATTCACCGAGAGATCTGCGGCGGCGGCTGGCTCAAGCTCAAACCGGGTCAGGTGACCGACGACACCACCATGAGTCTGGCCCTGGGCGAGGCGATCATCGCATCCGGCGGCATCGACCCCCACGCCATCGCCACCGCATTCGATAACTGGATGCGTGCCAAGCCGGTGGATATCGGCAATACCGTGCGTCGCGGCCTGCTGCACTTCCGCCGCACTGGCGAATCGAGCTCCCCCTACAGTGAACACGATGCCGGCAACGGCGCCTGTATGCGCACCCTGCCCATCGCCCTGCTGACCCTGGGGCAGGAGGAAGGTGCGGTGATGGCCGCGCTACAGGTCCAGGCCCACGTCACCCACAACAACGCGCTCTCCGATGCCGGTACCTATTGCGTGGTGCGCATGGTGCAGATGGCGATCGAGGGGGCAGATCGCGGCGAGCTGCTTAACGGCCCGGTGCGTGAACTGATCAAGCGTTTTCCCGAGTTCGCCTTCCGCGGTCGGCGCAATGATAATCCCAGCGGTTTTATCGTCGATACCCTGCGTGTGGTCTTCGAGGCACTGTTCGACAGTGATGATTTCGAGGGCTGTCTGGTGGAGACGGTGAACCGGGGAGGGGATGCCGATACCACCGGCGCCATCGCCGGAATGATCGCCGGTGCGCTGTACGGCCGCGAGGCGATCCCCGAGCGTTGGCTAAGGGCTATGGATGGGACCGTACTTGAGGCCTGCCTGGCCCAGGCCGAGGGGCTACGCGCTCTGGGCTGAGTGCTTCAGCTTCTTGCTGATCTTCCGTTGCAGGTAGGCCATAAACTCATCGCCGTTCTCATAGCCCATTTGCTGGATAAAGCCGAACACTTCATCCACCAGCAGCTTGGTGCGGGCGATCTCGTCGAGAGAGCGCCCGCAGGTGATGCAGCGATCACCCAGCTCCTTGCACTCCTCGCGTCCCTTGCAGGGGTTGAAACGGGCCATCTCAGCCCGCCTCGGCCAGCGGGCTAACCTCGGCCAGGAACTCCTCCAGGGTAGCCTCGATGATGGTGATTCCCTGACGCTTGCAGAAACAGCGTTCCTTGTCGGTGGGCTCGGCGATTAGCGCCCAGCCCTTCTCAGCGAGAGAGGCGTAGGTGATGTCGCTGAGCAGCATGCGCTCGGTGTCGCGGGTCATGCGCAGGCCTAGGAAGAGGTACTGCTTGCCCTTGCGCTGCTCCTTAAGGAAGGCGGGGATGGAGAAACCGCCCATCAGCTCGGTGAGGTAGTCGACGAAGTCGGCATCCGAGGCGATGTAGTGCTCCTCTGGCACCGGCGTGCCCAGCGGCTTGAAGAGGATGGGCAGCGAGCTGTCCACCTCCTCGTTGGTGATCTCGCTGTAATTCTCGCCGTCGTAGTGGAAGATCTTGTAGCGGAATTCGGTGCCGCCGATACGGGCGATACCGGTGATCAGCAGGTGCGGGGTGTCGTTGTAGCTCTCCTGCAGCTGCAGGTCGCGGTTGATGTCGATAACAAAACCGGGGCGGGCGGCGGCCAGCCATTCGTGCAGCGCGGCACGGCTCCACTGTTTCTTTGCGTAGAGGCTGGTGAGGAAGCGGTTGACCGCGCTGCGGCCACGCTTGAGCTCGATGTTCATCGCCGCGCGCGGAAACTCGTACATCAGCTTGGGGGCCATGGGGCGGCCATTGTTCATGGCGATGATGAGGCTGTCGCTGTCGGCAGGGATCGGCGTGCCGTCCTCTTTATTGACCACGTCGGCGAGTACGCTGGGGCCGAGGAAGGGGACGAGATCACCCGCAGCGATGGCTGCGGCAAGTTCGGCAAAAGAGGGATGGGACATGGCGCACCTTTTCAACAATGAGGAATACACCATGGGTGAATGCAATTATCGGGCCGGGCCATAACCATATAGAAAACTGCCGGTTTCGCCCTGTTCGTGCATCAGGGGTGCGACAAAGCGCTGCCTGCTGTTGTCTTTGCTACAGCCGCTGCACCTCGTAGAGGCCGCCGAGCACTAGGTATTCGCTCTCACCCTGTAGGCGGCCCGGCAGCAGGCCGTGGAAGGTGAAGACCTTGCACAGGGGCACCTGCACCGAAAGGATGGTGTCGCCGAACTCACCGGCGCGCTCCTCATCATCGCTAAAGGCATTGAGGTTGTTCAGCAGCAGCACACTGCGGCGTGCATCCAGCTTCTCCACCAGTTCATGTCGGTCGATGCCGTTGACGCCGCGGTAGAGGGTGAGATGTTCGCACTGCGGGTGACGTCGTTGCAGCTCCTCCTGGGCGAAGGCGTAGAGCAGGTCCAGCTGTGCCTCCAGGGCGTTGGTGTTGTAGAGGCCGCGGGCACGCTCGTCGATAAAGCGCCGGTAGTGCTCGCCGTTGGCATCGTCGATGGGACCGCCATGGTAGCGGGTGAGCAGGCCGAAGCGTGACTCCACCCAGCCCTTGAGCACGGCCGCCTCACGCCCCTCGGCATCGAAGTGCCAGCCCCGCAGCAGACGCAGATAGTCGGCCCGCCCGCGGTGGGCGTCGTTCTGCTCATCCAGCCCGGCATCCTCCAGGCTCTCCAGGCAGAAGTGCACACTCATATAGTCACGGAACTGCTCGGCACGTGCCCTGGGGCTGTCCAGGGCACGCAGGCGCCTGAAGAGGTCGGCGTGCAGCTCCTGTACACCATCAATAGTAAGGGGGGCCGGGTGACGCTGAAAGCTCAGGGCGCCGAGGATGCGTGCCGGCAGGTTGCAACGGTTGAGGGCCAGGCGTGCGCTCTTGGGCAGGGGTGCGTCGTGATGTGGGCTTTTGTCGGTAACCATACAGCAGGTGCGTGTTTGTCGATTTCCAGTGTGACAATCGGCCCGTGATTTTTATTGTCTTAGAAGATTATCCCTTAAAAAACATGTAGATAATTTGATTTTCCAACTCTGGCACAGGCTTTGCTCTTCACTCCATGACAGCCCATTTCATGTCCAAACGCAAGGAGAACGAGATCATGCTTCGTCAAGCTGCCATTTACGGTAAGGGTGGTATCGGTAAGTCCACCACCACTCAGAACCTG
>JBFFRO010000172.1:0-4516 GCA_041572995.1 Thiohalomonadaceae bacterium | reverse complement strand
GACTTAAGTAATTTAGTTCCCTGAGAGCAGGGCCAGCGACTCCTCGGCGAGAAACAGCGCCGGGTCGATACGGGCGTCGTTGAGGCTGACGCTCCAGTGCAGGTGGGCACCGGTCACCCGGCCGGTCTTGCCCACCGCGGCCACCACCTGGCCCCGCTCTACGCGATCGCCCACCTGCACATCGATACGGCTGAGGTGGCAGAGCATGCTGACCAGTCCCTGACCGTGGTCGATGAAAACGGTCTTGCCGTTGAAAAAGTAGTCGCCGGTCTCGACGATGCGTCCGGCGGTGGGGGCCTTGACCGGGGTGCCCTCGGCGGCGGCAATATCCAGGCCGCTGTGGGGTTTGCGCGGCTGGCCATTGAAGAAGCGGCGCTTGCCGAAGGGGCCGCTCATGATGCCCTCTACCGGCAGCAGGAAGCGGGTCTGCTCCGGTGACGTATCCTGCCAGCTGCGGAAGGCGGCACGGCTGCGTGCCTGGTCGCGACGGATGCGCTCCAGGTCGCGTGTCTCCGGGGTGACGTAGCGTTTGTTGCTGAGGGTGATGTGTTGCTCAGCATACTTTTTAGTGCCCACCTCGAAGCTCAACTCACCACTCTCACCACTGAGCTTGAGTCGTTGCATTCCCGGCTGGGTACTCAGCGGTAGGCCCACCACGGCCCGCCACCAGCCGTCGGCCTCGCGCACCATCACCGGCTTACCGTTGAAGTGGGCGCGGGGGGCCGGTTCAGCGGCCGGGGCCAGGGGCAGGATGGCGATGCCGCCGGGTACTGCCAGGGCGCGCGGCAGGTCGGCGGCCTGGAGCTGGACGGCCAGCAGCAGTAGGGGGAGGGCTAGGGCGTGCTTAAGGGGTTTCATCGATCACCTCGTTGACGTGACAGAGCAGGCGGCCGCGCCCGAGGCGGGCCTCGACGGTATCGCCCGGGGTGGCCTGGTGGGCCTCGCGCAGTAGCTCGCCGCTGTCGGCGAGGCTGACGATGGCGTAGCCGCGACGGAGGGTCGCCAGCGGGCTGACCGCCTCCAGGGTGGCACCGGCGGCGGCCAGGCGCCGGCCGGAGGCCTGCAGGCGCTGTTGCATCGCACGTTGCAGGCGCAGGGGGAGGGTTGCCAGGCGTTCATGCAGCCGCTCGAGACGGTGTTGCGGGGTGTGCTGCTGGAGCCGCTGGAACTGGTGCTGCAGGCGCTGCTCGGCCTGCTGCAGGCGGGACTCCATCGCCCGCTGCAGGCGTCGTTCCAGCTCGTCGAGTCGCTGGCCTCGTTCCTGCAGGCGGCGTCCGGGGTGGCGCAGGCGCCGGCTGAGGGCCAGCAGACGCTCGCCGGAGCGCTGCAGACGCCGTTGCATGGTGCCAGCCAGACGCTGTTCCAGCTGTGAGAAGCGCGCCAGCCACTCGCCACCGGGGGGACTGAGCAGCTCGGCCGCTGCCGAGGGGGTGGCGGCGCGGGCATCGGCGACGAAGTCGGCGATGCTGAAGTCCACCTCGTGGCCGACGGCGCTGACTACCGGGATGGGACAGGCGGCAATCGCGCGCGCCACCCGCTCGTCATTAAAGGCCTGCAGATCCTCCAGCGAGCCGCCGCCGCGACCGACGATGAGGGCATCGCACTTACCGTGTCTGGATGCGCTGTCGATGGCGGCGACGATCTGCTCTGTAGCCCCCGCGCCCTGTACCTGGGTGGGATAGATGAACACCGGCAGGGCAGGGAAGCGGCGGCCGAGCACGGTGAGGATGTCGTGCAGGGCGGCGCCGGAGGCGGAGGTGACCACACCGACGGCCCGGGGCAGTGTGGGGAGGGGGCGTTTGCGCTCACCGTCAAACAGCCCCTCGGCCTGCAGGCGGGCCTTGAGCTCCTCGAAGCGGCGCTGCAGCAGACCGTCGCCGGCCTCCTCCATGTGTTCGACCACCAACTGGTAGTCGCCACGCGCCTCGTAAAGGGTGGCACGCGCACGCAACAGCACCCGCTGGCCGTTTTCCGGCATAAAGCGCAGCAGCTGGCGGCGTGAGCGGAACATGGCGCAGCGCACCTGGGCCGCCTCGTCCTTGAGACTGAAGTAGATGTGGCCGGAGGCGGGACGGGCGAGGTTGGAGATCTCCCCCTCAACCCACAGCAGCGGTAGCGACCCCTCCAGCAGCCCCTTCACCTCGCGGTTGAGGCGGGAGACCGAGAAGACGGTACGGGTGGCGGGCATGGACATGCGGGCAGTATACCTTCCAAGCCGGGCGCCGTCGCCGCTATTGTCCGGGCGCTGTCCGAAGCCTATAATGCCCGGTTTATCCACGGCCAAGAACGAGCGGAACTCACCCATGCGAATCCTTCAGGAAGCCCTTACCTTCGATGATGTCCTGCTGGTCCCGGCGCACTCCAACGTGCTGCCCAAGGATGTCGACCTTCGCACCAAGCTGACCCGCGAGATCACCCTCAATATCCCCATCCTCTCCGCGGCGATGGATACCGTGACTGAGCACCGCCTGGCCATCGCCATGGCCCAGGAGGGGGGCATCGGCATCATCCACAAGAACATGACCGCTGAGGAGCAGGCGCGCCAGGTGCGCATGGTGAAGAAGTTCGAGAGCGGGGTGATCAAGGATCCGATCACCGTGCCGCCCACCATGGCCATCGGCGAGCTGGTCCAGCTGACCCGTAGCGAGGGGATCTCCGGCGTGCCGGTGGTCGATGGCGAAGAGCTGGTCGGTATCGTCACCAGCCGCGACATGCGCTTCGAGACCCACTTCGATGATGCCGTCTCCACCATTATGACTCCCAAGGAGAAGCTGGTGACGGTCAAGGAGGGCACCGACCGCGAGACCATCAAGGGGCTGCTGCACGAGCACCGTATCGAGAAGGTGCTGGTGGTGGACGATAACTTCCGCCTGCGCGGCATGGTGACCGTCAAGGATATCCAGAAGGCCACCGACAAGCCTAACGCCTGCAAGGACGACTCCGGCAGCCTGCGCGTCGGCGCCGCGGTGGGTGTGGGTGCCGGTACCGATGAGCGTATCGAAGCCCTCTACAACGCCGGGGTCGACGTGGTGGTGGTCGACACCGCCCATGGCCACTCCCAGGGCGTGCTCGACCGCGTCGCCTGGGTGAAGAAGAACTTCCCCAGCCTGCAGGTGATCGGCGGCAACATCGCCACCGGCGAGGCGGCCAAGGCCCTGGTTGAGGCGGGCGCCGACGGGGTCAAGGTCGGTATCGGCCCCGGCTCCATCTGCACCACCCGCATCGTTGCCGGTGTCGGTGTACCGCAGATCTCCGCCATCGACAATGTCGCCCAGGCCCTGGAGGGCACCGGCGTGCCGCTGATCGCCGATGGCGGCATCCGCTTCTCCGGCGATATGGCCAAGGCGCTCGTCGCTGGCGGCTACTCCATCATGGTCGGTTCCATGCTGGCCGGCACCGAGGAGGCCCCCGGTGAGGTCGAACTGTTCCAGGGCCGCTCCTACAAGTCCTACCGCGGCATGGGCTCTCTGGGCGCCATGGGCGGCTCCACCGGCTCCTCCGATCGCTACTTCCAGGAGAGCACCGAGCAGGACAAGCTGGTGCCCGAGGGTATCGAGGGCCGTGTGCCCTTCAAGGGCCCGATGCAGCCGGTGATCCACCAGCTGCTTGGCGGCCTGCGCTCCTCGATGGGCTACACCGGCTGCAGCACCATCGAGGAGATGCGCACCAAGCCTCAGTTTGTTCGCATCACCAACTCCGGCCTCTCCGAGTCTCACGTCCACGACGTGCAGATCACCAAGGAGGCCCCCAACTACCGCCTCTAATCCCGGCGGTGTTGGCGCAACAGGGGGCCGCAAGGCCCCCTTTGCATGTATAGTGTCTTAAATAGCAAAAGAGATAGGCATGAAATCGATCCTCTCCCTGTTCGTGGTGACTGTGGTTGCTCTTGGCCTGATGGGCATGAGCACCGAGGCCGAGGCCAAGCGTTTCGGCGGCGGCAAGTCCTTCGGTGGCAGCTCCAGCTTCAGCTCGCCGTATAAGCGCACCACTCCCAGTCAGGGTGCGGCCACCAGCCCAAGCAAGAGCGCTGCAGCGCCGCAGACACCCCAGCGCAGCGGGCTGATGGGCATGCTCGGCGGTCTGGCCCTGGGCGGGCTGCTCGGCGCACTCTTCTTCGGCGGTGCCTTCGAGAACATCAATCTCTTCGACATCATGGTCTTCGCCCTGATCGGCTTCGTGCTCTACAGGCTCTTCGCCGCCAGGCGTCAGAAACCAGCCCCGGCGATGCCCGGTGTGGCCCGCGAGATGGAGCCCCAGTCACAGGCCGATTTCAACACCGACGTGATGTTCGGTGGCGGCGCGCCGCAGGCGACCGCAGCCCCCATGCCCGCGGACTTCGACCAGGTGGCCTTCCTTGAGGGGGCGCAGAACGCCTACCGCCGCCTGCAGACTGCCTGGGATGCGGGCGACCTGGCCGATATCCGCCAGTTCACCACTGACAAGGTGTTCGCCGAGGCACAGGAGCAGCTGCGCGCGAGAGCGGGGGAGAACCGCACCGACGTGCTCAAGCTGGAGG
>JBFFRO010000171.1:0-4549 GCA_041572995.1 Thiohalomonadaceae bacterium | reverse complement strand
GCAGCCATGACCATCACCCCCGAGCGCGGTGAGCTGGTGGCCTTCACCCGCCCCTACCACCGCATCAGCCAGGTGGTGGTCAGCCGTGCGGACGATCCCCTCAGTTCTCTGGAGGAGCTCGCCGGTCGCAGCATCACCATACGCCGCAGCAGCAGCTACTGGAACACCCTGGAGGCGCTGCGCGATCAGTACGACTTCGAACTGCTGGAAGCGTCCGAGGAGGTGGAAACCGAGACCCTGATCCGCTCGGTGGCGGCGGGCGAGATCGACCTGACCGTGGCCGACAGCCACATCCTCGACATCGAGATGACCTGGGAGAGCGGGCTACGCGCGGCCGTCACCATCAACGGTGAGGCCGAGCACGGCTGGGCGGTCCGCCAGGGCGAGAAAAAGCTGCTGGCCGCCCTCGATGCCTTCCTCGACAAGGAGTACCGCGGCCTCTTCTACAATGTCACCTACCAAAAGTACTTCCAGGACCTCAAACGCATCCGTGATACCCAGGCCGAACGCATCGACCGGGCTGATGGCCGTCTCTCGCCCTACGACGATCTCGTGCGCAAGTACGCCGGGCGCTTCGGCTTTGACTGGCGGCTCATCGTCTCGCAGATGTTCCAGGAGAGCCGTTTCGACCCCAACGCCAGGTCCTGGGTGGGGGCGCTGGGCCTGATGCAGGTGATGCCGCGCACCGGCCAATCACTCGGGCTGGGCAACCTGCGTGACCCGGAAACCGGTATTCACGCCGGGGTGGCCTACCTGGAAAAGCTGATGAAGAAGTTCGAGACCGACCTACCCGCAGGCGAGCGCACCTGGTTTGCCCTGGCCTCCTACAATGCCGGGCGCGGCCATGTTCAGGATGCACGGAAACTGGCCTCTCGCAAGGGCTGGGACCCCAACCGCTGGTTCGACCATGTGGAACGGGCGATGCTGCTGCTGAGCCAGAAACGCTACGCGCGTCAGGCCCGCTACGGCTACGTACGCGGCGAAGAGCCGGTAGCCTATGTACGTGAAATTCGTGATCGCTACATGGCCTACCTGGCCATGGAGCAGCGCGCAGCGCTTACTGATCGCAGGTGAGAAGGCGGCTCTCGACGCGCCCGTCGGCATCGATCCGGAGCTCACGCCCGCGCCCCGGGGCATCGACACTACACAGGCGCAGGCCACCCGCCACCAGCACCCTCCCCTGGGCGTCGAAACTAAAGAGACGCACTCCCCCATCACCGATACTCACATCCTTGCCGATCGCGGGGCGATAACGCAGCATCTCGCTGTCACTGCGCAGGCCGTCGCCATCAGCGTCATGCCAGATGGTCCAGCCACCCTGCCAGCTATCACCGGTGAAATTGGAGAGATGGACCGTCGCCTGACGCCGGCGGGCCTCCTCTCGGGCCAGCTTCACCGCCTCGCCCAGCTCGTCACTGAGTGCGGCCAGGCGCTGGTCCACCAGCATGCGGTTGATGCCGGGCACAGCGGCGGCGACGACGATGATCGCCACCGCCGCCCCCACCAGCAATTCAATCAGGGTAATCCCCTTGCCGCGCCTCAACACCGTTCTCGCTCCGCGTAACGCCTTATCATTAATCTATGCCCTCCAGCTCTCAGGGGCTGTGCGCCGGTTCACACTCCGTGCTCACTCGGAGGGAGGGCGTGGTGGGCGAATGAAAAAGACGACCAGGGCGACCACCACGGCCAGAATAATCAACTCAATGAAAATCATGAAGTTTTACCCTCAATGAAGGCGCCAATCGCCGTCGCGCAGGCCTCTGGCGACTCCATATGCAGGTGGTGGCCGCCAGGAAGAGTCCGATGCACCAGTCCCGGCACCAGGGCCACGCGCTCAAGTGCCTGCGGACGACAGGCGAGCAGGCCCTGCTCGGCCTGCAACAATAGGGCCGGCACCGCCATTGCCGCAAGGATAGCGCGGATCTGCGCCTCGTCCAGATAGAAGGGAGAGTCCAGCAGCAGGCGTGGGTCGTGACGCCAGTGCCAGCGCCCGTCACGCTGTTGTGAGCCCCGCTGGCAGAGCAGCCTGGCCGCATCGCCGGAAATCGGGCTACGTGCTCCCTTGAGCCGGCGCTCCTGCAGCTCCTCCAGCGAACGGGCACTTTGCGGGCGGTAGCGCTGGCGGCCATGCAGCTGCGTGGCGGCCGCGTAAAGGGACTCGGCCGCCACCTCGGCCGGACGCCCCAGAGGACCCAGAGCATCGATCAGCCACACCGCCTGCACCCGCTCCGGCGCCATCACCGCGACCAGCGGGGCGATTCCGGCCCCCAGCGAGTGCCCCAGCAGGGTGAACTGCTCCCAACCCAGCGCATCGGCCACGGCCAAGGTGTCATCCAGGTAGTCGGCATAGTGGTAGTGGCCAAAGCCGGGGCGGTGTTCAGAGTGGCCATGGCCGGCCAGCTCCAGGGCAACCAGGCGACAGCCATCCAGGTAGGGGGCCAACGGGGCAAAGGAGGCAGCGTTATCCAGCCAGCCGTGCAGGGCCAACACCGGGCGCCCCGCCTGGGGCCCCCAGGCCAGGGCCGCCAGGCGCTGCCCGCCCGGCAATGTCAGTGTCAGCTCCTCGGCTCGATTCATCATCGCCGCACTCTAGTCCAAGCAGGCCCGGAAAAACAAAAAGCCGACCTGAAAAGGTCGGCTTTTTGATGTTGGTCGGGGCGAGAGGATTCGAACCTCCGACCACCTGCACCCCATGCAGGTGCGCTACCAGGCTGCGCTACGCCCCGAGAATTTGTCAGGGCGTCTACCCCAACAAGGCGGGCGATGATACACCACTTCACCCGCCGTGAAAACCGCTATTTTCAACTCTTGAGGATGGAGAGGATGTCCTCGAGTTCACCACGCACCTCGCGCAGCAGCTGCAGCTGCTCTGCCGGGTTGCCCTCCTTGCCGCCCTCGCTCTCGAGCTGCTGGCGGGCACCGCCGATGGTGAAGCCTTGCTCGTAGAGCAGGGAGCGGATCTGGCGGATCATCAACACATCCTGACGTTGATAATAGCGGCGGTTACCGCGGCGCTTGACCGGCTTGAGCTGGGGGAACTCCTGCTCCCAATAACGCAGTACGTGTGGCTTGACGTCACACAGTTCACTCACCTCACCAATGGTGAAGTAGCGCTTGCCGGGAATCGCCGGCAACTCGTTATTGTTGCTCGGTTCCAGCATACTTTTCGACTCTCGCCTTCAGTTTCTGTCCGGGCCGGAAGGTAACCACGCGACGGGCGGTGATGGGGATCTCCTCACCGGTCTTCGGATTGCGCCCTGGACGCTCCTTCTTGTCGCGCAGGTCGAAGTTACCGAAGCTGGAGAGCTTGACCTGCTCTCCATGCTCCAGTGCCTCGCGGATCTCCTCGAAGAACTGTTCGACTAGTTCCTTCGCCTCACGTTTATTGAGCCCAAGCTCTTCGTAGAGGCGCTCAGCCATTTGTGCCTTGGTTAATGCCATCAGTCTCTCAGGGACGCTCCAAGTTCAGACTTCAATGCCGCCAGGACTTTTTCGATAGTCTGGTCGACATCCGAGTCCGTAAGGGTGCGCGATTGGGCCTGCAAGGTCAAGCCCATGGCAACACTTTTTCTTCCGGAATCAATACCTTTGCCCACATAGACGTCAAACAGCTTTAAGTTGCGTAACTCCTCGGGGGCGGCGCTATGCACCACTTTCTCCATATCCGCCGCGCTCACCGCCTCATCGACAACCACGGCAATATCCCGACGGATCGCGGGGAATTTCGACAATTCCGTGAATTTCGGCAACGATGACACACGAATCGCATCCAGTTGAATTTCAAACAGATAGGCGGGTGCGGCCAGGCCGAACTGCTTCTGCAGCTGCGGGTGAAGGGCTCCGAGGCGACCAACGCTGGCGCCCTCGGACATCACCTCGGCCGACTGGCCGGGGTGCAGGGCCGGGTGCTCACTGCGAACAAATTCAAAACGGCCACCTCCGAGGGCCAGCAGCGCCTCCACATCCCCCTTGAGGTCGAAGAAGTCCAGCTTGCGGCCCTTCTCGCCCCACTGCTCATCCAGCAGTTCACCGTAGATGAGTCCGGCGATCATCGGCTGCTGCACGGTCTCACCATCGCGGCGCAGGAAGCGCAGGCCGGTCTCGAACAGGCGCACCCGCTCCTGCTGGCGGTTGATATTGTGCTGTAGCACCGGGATCAGACCGGCCCAGAGGGTGGTACGCATCATCGACAGGTCGCTGGAGATGGGATTGGCCAGGGCAATCCCCTCCTCGGCCGGCTGCAGGGCAGCCTGTACATCGGGCTCGACGAAGCTGTAGGTGATCGCCTCCTGGTAGCCACGTGCCACCAGGGTGCGGCGCAGACGCGACATGGGCAGACGCGATTCGCTACGCGGGGCCATCTCCAGACGCCCCTGGGGGCGGATACTGGGGAGGTTGGAGTAGCCGACGATACGCGCCACCTCCTCGACCAGGTCCTCCTCGATGGCGATATCGAAGCGGAAGCTGGGGGCGATAACACTCCAGCCCTCGGCACTCTCCTCCACAGACAGGCCGAGGCGTTTGAGGATATCGCTCACCTGCTCACGGG
>JBFFRO010000170.1:0-4557 GCA_041572995.1 Thiohalomonadaceae bacterium | reverse complement strand
GACCCACGTTCCCGGCCCATGGATGCGCAGCAGAAGTCGGACCAGCGTCACGCCGAATTCAGCGACAAGCGCTCCGACTTTATCAGCTACCTCAATCTGTGGAACTGGTTCCGCGAACAGTCTCAGCACCTCTCCAACAGCAAGCTGCGCAAGACCTGTCACGACCGTTACCTGAGCTATGTGCGTCTGCGTGAGTGGCACGATATTCACAGCCAGTTGCTCTCCATCGTCCGTGAGCTGAAGCTGGAGTTGCCGAAGCGCAAAGCGCCGGCCGAGGGGGAGGAGCCGAGTGTCGATGGCGATGGTGTGCACCGTGCCCTGCTTGCCGGCCTGCTCGGTAATATCGCCATGCGCGATGAGGAGAAGAGCTACATCGGTGCACGCAACATCAAGCTGAATCTCTTCCCCGGATCCGGCCTCTACAAAAAACCGCCCAAGTGGCTGGTGGCCGCCGAGCTGGTGGAGACCAGCAAGCTCTACGCACGCACCGTCGGCATGATCCGGCCCGAGTGGCTGGAGCCCATCGCCAGGCACCTGCTTAAGCGCAGTTACAGCGAGCCCCACTGGGAGAAACGTCCGGCGCAAGTGGCCGCCTTCGAGCGGGTGACCCTCTACGGTCTGCCCATCGTTACCCAGCGCAAGGTCAACTACGGTCCACTGGATCCGCCGCTCGCGCGAGAGATCTTTATTCGCCAGGCGCTGGTGCAGGGGGATTTCAATTGCCGGGCGAAATTCTTCCGCCACAACGCGGAGCTGATCGCCGAGGTGGAACGGCTGGAGGCCAAGGCGCGCCGACGCGATGTGATGGTGGATGATGAGGTGCTGTTCGCCTTTTATGATGCGCGCATTCCCGAGGGGATCTACAGCGGAAAGTCCTTCGACAAGTGGCTCAAGGGGGCGGATGAAAAGGCGCTCTACCTGAGTCGTGATGATCTGTTGCAGCGCGAGACCCACGAGCTGGGCGAGGGGGCCTACCCCGATCACTTCCCCGGCGCCGGCCTCAGCCTGCCGCTGGAGTACCACTTCGAGCCGGGCGGCAAGGCCGACGGTATTAGCGTGGTGGTACCGCTGGCTGCGCTGGGCCAGCTGCCCGAGGCCCCCTTCGAGTGGCTGGTGCCGGGGATGCTGGAGGAGAAGCTGATCGCCCTGATCAAATCCCTGCCCAAGTCGTTGCGGCGAAACTTCGTCCCCGCGGTCAACTTCGCCCAGGCTGCGCTGGCCGCGCTGGTCCCCTATGAAGGCTCGTTGCGCGAGGCCTTCGCCCACCAGTTGCTACGCATCACCGGGGTGACGGTGCCGGCCGATGCCTGGCAGCTGGAGAATATTCCCGAGTACCTGCGGATCAATTTCCGCGTGGTCGACGAGAAGGGCAAGCCACTGGCCGAGGGGCGCGAGCTGGCCGAGCTGCAGCGACGCCTCTCGGGCAAGGTGCGCGATACCCTGAGTGCCGCACCCGAAGCGAGCGAGGAGGAGAGCAGTATCGAGCGCACCGGTATCGTCACCTGGGATTTTGCTGAGCTGCCGGACAGTGTCGAGCTCAAGCGAGCGGGATTGAGCGTGCGCGCCTACCCGGCGTTGGTCGATGAGGGGGAGGCGGCCGCCATCCGCCTCTTCGAGTCCCCGGTCAGTGCCGCCACGGCGATGAGCGGCGGCCTGCATCGGCTCTACTCGCTGGCCCTGCGTGACAAGCTTAAATACCTGCGCAAGAACATCCCCGATATCAATACCCTTTGCCTACGCTATAACGCCATGGGCAACTGCGAGGCACTCAAGGATGACCTGCTCTCGGCGGTGATCGAACGGTTATTTCTGCAGGATGCTGCGCCGCGCGACAAGGCCGAGTTTGAACAACGGGTGGAGAGTGGCCGTGCCCGCATCATCGACGAGGGCAACCGTATTGCCGCCGAGCTGGGTGAGGCGCTGAAGGTTCCACGAGTTGCAAAAGCGGCTGAAAAAGGTGCCGCCCACCCTGTTGCAGGCGGCCTCCGATATTCAGCTACAGCTGCAGCGCCTGCTCGGCACCGGCTTTATTGCCGCCACCCCGGCGCGCTGGCTCAGCCGTCTGCCGCTCTATCTCAGGGCCGCCGAGGCACGCCTGGAGAAGGCGGCGCGTGATCCCTCACGTGACCGCGCCAATATGCTGGAACTGCAAAAGTTCTGGGAGCTCTATGAGAAACGCCACGAGCAGCTCAATGCCCAGGGGCGGGTGGATGCGGGACTGGAAGAGTTCCGCTGGCTGCTGGAGGAGCTGCGCATCTCCTTCTGGGCACAGGAGCTGAAAACGCTTGAGCCGGTTTCGGTCAAGCGCCTGCAGAAACGCTGGAAGGAGCTGGCCGGCTAAGTCCGACGCGCTAAGCACCTGTGTCTGTTGCCCGCTGTGCGTGCATACCCCCATGTATAGATTTTCATGCGCCCTTTTATCAAGGGGTGATAGTGCCGTCACGCCGCTTGCCCCACGCGCAGGGTGGGGATAACCTGCTACTGATAATCCACCGTCGGAGACAAGGGATGCTCAAGCTTCACGCCGTGCGTGACTTTATGGAACTGCGCCTGTGGCGCACCGACCTCGAGACCCTGCCCTGGCAGCAACGGCTGCTCTATCACACCCTGCGCATGGGTTATGTGCTTGGCCGTGAGCTCTACAGCGGTCAACTCAACCTGCGGGCGATGAGCCTGGTCTACACCACCCTGCTCTCCATCGTGCCGCTGCTTGCGCTGAGCTTTTCGGTGCTCAAGGGGCTGGGGGTGCACAATCAGGTTGAGCCGCTGCTGCAGCAGTTCCTGACCCCGCTGGGCGAGAAGGGGGTGGAGATCTCCGCGCACATCATCGGCTTTGTCGATCGTATGCAGGTGGGGGTGCTGGGTACCCTCGGCGTGGCCTTTCTCATCTACACGGTGGTGGCACTGATCCAGAAGATTGAGAGCGCCTTTAACCACGTCTGGCAGATCCACCGTAACCGCTCGCTGGCACGCCGCTTTAGTGACTATCTGAGCGTTGCCCTCATCGGCCCGGTGCTGGTGTTCTCGGCCATGGGTATCACCGCCTCGGTGAGCAGTTCGGCGCTGGTGCAGTCGCTGATGTCGGTGGCCCCGCTGGGGGCCCTGTTGCTGGCGCTGGGTAAGCTGGTTCCCTTCCTGTTTATCATCGGCGCCTTCACCTTTTTCTATATCTTTATTCCCAACACCCGGGTGCAGTGGCGCGCGGCGCTGATCGGCGGCGTCGTTGGCGGTATTCTCTGGCAGTCGCTGGGAATGGCCTTTGCCGGTTTCGTCGCCTCGGCGGGTAAGTACACGGCCATCTATTCGGGCCTGGCGATCCTTATCCTGTTCATGATCTGGCTCTACCTGAGCTGGTTCATCCTGCTGTTCGGCGCCCAGGTGGCTTACTTCACCCAGAACCCGGACCAGGTGCGGCGTGAGCGCGAGCCCAGCTACCCCGGTGCGCGTGAGTTCGAGCAGGTGGCCCTGGCGGTGATGGTGCTGGTTGTTCAGCGCCATCGCGAGGGCGGTAAACCGCGAACCCTGGAGGGGCTGGGCGAGGAGTTGCAGCTGCCGGGCGAGGAGCTGCGGGTGGTCATGGAGGCGCTGGAGCAGCTCGGTTACCTGCGTGAGAGCTGCGATGATGAGACCGGCTACCTGCCGGGGCGTGATCCGGAGACGGTGGAAGTGGCCGAGCTGTGGTGTGCCTTGCGCGGACTCGGTTCGGGAGCCGCGCCACGCATGCCCAAGGCGGTTGATGGGCTGGTGCAGGAGCTGGAGACTCGCGGTACCGAGGCGCTGGAGGGGCTCAACCTCAAGGGGCTGGCTCTCGGTCAGAGGGAGTAGTCAGACGGTTTCGTCGATGCCCGGCGGCGGGCTCTCCTCGCTGTCGGCACGGCGATCAGGCTGGTGACGGCGCTCGTGGTGGTCACGGGTATCCAGCGGGGTGGGTTGGTGCTTCGTACGACGTTCCCCTCCTCTGCGCTGAACACCGCGCATTTCTGCGCCCAGCGCCTCGGGCGTGCGCTCTCGCTTGCGTTGCGAGGGGGCGATCGGCGCGGAGGGCATCGGTGGTTCGGTCGGTTTGACCGCTGCTCCCTCATTGCTTCGCTTGAGACTCTCAACTCCCACATCATCGGGGAACGGGGTGATGTTCATGTTTCGGCTCCGTTACAGGCACCTCCGTTAACCCTAAACCCTGCGCTGGCTTCCGGCAAGTTGGCACGCCGATGGGGTAAACTGTGAAAAATGTGAATCAAGGGGAATAACTAGCGTGGAGTGGAAGTTGGTCGGTAGCTTCGCCGGGGGGATCGGTCTGTTCCTGCTCGGCATGCGTCTGCTCACCGAGGGCCTGAAGCTGGCTGCCGGTGAGGCGCTGCGCCACATCCTCGCCCGCTGGACCTCCACCCCTCTGCGCGGTTTGAGCACCGGCGTCCTTATTACCTCGCTGGTGCAGTCCTCCAGCGCGGTCACCGTTGCCACCCTCGGTTTCGTCAACGCCGGCCTGCTGAGCCTGCTGCAGACCATCTATGTCATCTACGGCAGCAATATTGGCACCACCATGACCAGCTGGCTGGT
>JBFFRO010000169.1:0-4573 GCA_041572995.1 Thiohalomonadaceae bacterium | reverse complement strand
TGACGACGCACCTCGGCATCGAAGGCCTGCTTGAAGGCCTCCAACTGGTCGCGCTGCAGGCTCAGCCCAGCGGCCATGGCATGGCCACCGAACTTGCTGAGCATCCCCGGATGGGCAGTAGCCACCGCATCTAGGGCATCGCGAATGTGCAGGCCGGGCACCGAGCGGGCCGAGCCCTTGACCTCCGTCTCACTACTGTCGCTAAAGGCGATCACCGGCCGGTGCAGACGCTCCTTGATGCGCGAGGCGAGGATACCGACCACGCCCTGGTGCCACTCGGGGTCATAGAGACAGAGACCGAAGGGGAGACCGCTCCCCTCCTCCAGGTGCATCTGCTCGACGATGGCCAGGGCCTGCTCGCGCATCGCCTCCTCGGTTTCGCGCCGCTCACGGTTAAGCGCATCCAGTTCGGCGGCGTAGCGCTCGGCACGCCCCACATCATCGCTGAGCAGGCAGTCGATGCCGATGCCCATGTCATCCATACGCCCGGCGGCGTTAAGCCGGGGACCGACGGCAAAACCCATATCGGACGAGACCACCCGTGCCGGATCGCGGCGGGCGATTCGCAACAACGTGCTAATACCGGCGCAGCCACGGCCAGCACGGATCCGTGACAGCCCCTGGGCGACGAGAATACGGTTAACCCGATCCATGGCCACCACGTCAGCGACGGTCCCCAGGGCCACCAGGTCCAGCAGCTCACCCAGCTTGGGCTCGGCGATACCGCGTTCGCTGAAGTAGCCGCTCTCCCGCAGCCGTGCCCGCAGTGCCGACATGACGTAGAAGATCACCCCCACCCCGGCCAGATGCTTGCTTGGAAACTCGCAGCCGGGCTGGTTGGGATTGACGATGGCCTCGGCCGGGGGCAGCTCTGCGCCAGGCAGGTGGTGATCGGTAACCAGGACCTTGATGCCGCGCGCCTGGGCAGCGGCCACCCCGTGCAGGCTGGAGATGCCGTTGTCGACGGTGATCAGCAGATCGGGGGCGTAACCGGTGGCCACCTCGACGATCTCCGGGGTCAGGCCGTAGCCGTACTCGAAGCGGTTGGGCACCAGGTACTCCACCGAGGCCGCGCCCATGGCGCGCAGGGCACGCAGGGCCACCACGGTAGAGGTGGCGCCGTCGGCATCGAAGTCGCCGACGATCAGGATCCGCTGCCCCTCGCGCAGGGCCTGCTCCAGCAGCGCCGTGGCCGCCTCGATCCCCTTCAGCGAGGTAAAGGGCGGCAGCGCCGAGAGTTCCAGGGCCAGCTCGTCACGTGTACGGATACCGCGATTGGCGAGCACCTGGGCGAGCAGCGGCGAGAAGGCCGCGGCCAGCTCCGGCTCGACAGGGGCGCTCTCGCGCCGCTGGATGTGCACCGCCATCAGCGTCCGAGCCCGGGCCTGCGACGCCAGATACGCCACAGCTGTTTTCGCTGCAGACGCCAGGCACGCCCATCGTCGGAGAGGATGCGCAGTGAGCCCAGACGCCCGGATTTTAGGGCGGCTAGCAGCGGCTGTGCCCACTGCCGCTCCAGCCCCTCCAGCAGCTGCAGGCGGGCCGCCTCATCGGCGTCCAGTCGCGCCTCGCGCAGCTCGTGCAACACCACCAAGGCGTAGTCGCGGTGATGGCCTCGGTAGGCCTCGAAGGAGGCGAAGGCTGGACCGGGCTCGACACTGGAGAGATAGGCCAGGCCACGGGCCAGCGGCTCGTCGGCAAAGACCGCGGCGTAGCGCTGCTTGAGCGACTCGGGCAACACCCCCGCGCCCCACAGCCAGAGGCTGTTGACCTCGCCCTCACCGCGGGCCTGGCGCTGGACATTGTGCGGGCTGTTATGCAGCAGCATCTGACACTCGGTGAGCAGTCGGCGCAGGCCACCCGCTGCATCGCCGCCGCCGCTGTCCTGCGGCAGCAGCCCGTCAATGGCGCGGCCCAGGGCCTGGTCGATACTGGTGGTAGAGAGTGCCACCGGCGCGGCCAGGCGCAGGTACCAGCGGCGGCCGTGCATCACCAGCAGCTGCAGGCCGTCCTCGGCCAGATGCGTATTGAGTTCAGCGGCCAGGGCACGCGCCTCCTCAAGCGAGCTGTGGGCGTACTCACCCAGGTAGAGCTTGTCGCGATCGGCGACCAGGCGCACCGGGTCGGCATGCATCCAGGCTGCCTCCCCGGGCATCCCCCCCTCACCGCGCAGGGCGATGGCACCGCCGGGCAGTTCGCCCTTCAGCCCGTAAAGCCCGGCGAGCACGCCGGCGTAGTCCTCACCGCCGACGCGCTCCTCGTCGGCACGTGCCAGCAGGGTCTCTAGGGCCTGCAGCCGCAGGGGCGCAGCCCCCTCGGGCAACGGTGCGCTGAGGCCGGGGATCATCAGGGTCAGTTCGGGGCGGATCTTTTTCATCGCTTGAATCAAAAAAGGGGCCTTGCGGCCCCCCTTTCGTCAGTGCCGTCCGTTAGTCGGCCATGTTGTCGAGGATGGAGCGCTTCACATCGTCCAGGGTCGCCTCGACGGTCAGCACCGGGGCGGTGGCCTGCTTGATGGCAGTGTCAGGGTCCTTGAGGCCGTTGCCGGTGAGGGTACAGACGATCTTCGAGCCCTCGGGGATCTTGCCCGACTTGATATCGCGCATGGCACCGGCCAGCGAGGTGGCAGAGGCGGGCTCGCAGAAGACCCCCTCCATCTCGGTGAGCATCTTCTGCGCAGCGAGGATCTCCTCGTCGGTGCACTCATCGAACCAGCCCTCGGAATCCTCACGCACCTTCAGCGCCTTGTCCCAGGACTGCGGATTGCCGATGCGGATGGCGGTGGCCACGGTCTCCGGGTTCTCCACCGGACCGCCACGCATGAACGGGGCGGAGCCGGCGGCCTGGTAGCCGACCATCTTCGGGCGGTTATTGACGATGCCGTTCTCGTGGTACTCGCTGTACCCCATCCAGTGGGCGGTGATGTTGCCCGCGTTACCCACCGGCAAGCAGTGGTAGTCGGGGGCGGTGCCCAGCTCCTCGACGATCTCGAAGGCGGCGGTCTTCTGCCCCTGCAGACGGTAAGGATTGATGGAGTTAACGATGGTCACCGGGGCGTGGTCGGCAACCTCCTTGACCAGGCGCATGCCGTCGTCGAAGTTGCCCTTGATCTGGATGGTGACGGCACCGTACATCATCGCCTGGGCCATCTTGCCCATGGCGATCTTGCCGTCGGGGATCAGCACGTAGGCGGTGATGCCGGCGCGCGCGGCGTAGGCGGCAGCAGCGGCCGAGGTGTTACCGGTGGAGGCGCAGATGATGGCCTTGGAGCCCTCCTCCACGGCCTTGGTCACGGCCATGCACATGCCGCGGTCCTTGAACGAACCGGTGGGGTTGAGCCCCTCGTACTTGACGTAGATGTCCACATCCTTGCCCAGCATCTTGGGGATGTTGTGCAGGCGGATCAGCGGGGTGTTGCCCTCGCCGAGGGAGATGATGCGGGTATCGTCGTGAACCGGCAGGCGGTCACGGTAGCGGTCGATAAGGCCGGTGTAGCGGGTACGAAAAGGCATAGTCTTGCTCTCTGAATCTTTTGAAAATCGGGTTTAGCCCAGGCGCTTATCCAAGCGCTTCCATACGGATGCGGGTGACACTACCCTGCACCGCGTCCAGGCCCTCAATGGCGGCAATCGCCTGATCCATCTTCGCCTCCTGCACCTGGTGGGTCAGCAGGATCAGCGGCACGCTGTACCCCCCGTCCAGTGACAGCTTCTGGGTCATTGCCTCAACACTGATACCAGTCTCGCTGAGGATCCGGGTGATATCGGCGAGCACACCGGCGTTGTCCTGCACCTGCAGGCGCAGGTAGTAGGCGGTCTGCACCTCGGCCATCGGCAGAATGGCACTGTCGACGATGGCGTTGGGCTGGAAGGCCAGGTGCGGCACACGGTTCTCCGGGTCGGAGGTGAGCACGCGGGTCACATCGACGATATCGGCCACCACCGCCGAAGCGGTGGGGTCAGCGCCGGCACCGGCACCGTAGTAAAGGGTCGGGCCGACCGCATCGCCCTGCACCAGCACCGCGTTCATCACCCCATCGACATTGGCGATCAGGCGACGCTCGGGGATCAGCGTGGGGTGCACGCGCATCTCGATGCCCTTGGCCGTGCGTCGGGCGATGCCCAGGTGCTTGATGCGGTAGCCCAGCTCCTCGGCGTAACTGACGTCCTCACGGGTGATGTGGCTGATCCCCTCGGTGAAGGTCTTGTCGAACTGCAGCGGCATGCCGAAGGCGATGGAGGCGAGGATGGTGAGCTTGTGCGCGGCATCGATGCCCTCCACGTCGAAGGTGGGGTCGGCCTCGGCGTAGCCCAGGGCCTGGGCCTCGGCCAGCACATCGGCAAAGTCACGGCCCTTGTCGCGCATCTCGGTGAGGATGAAGTTGCCGGTGCCGTTGATGATACCGGCCAGCCACTCGATGCGGTTGGCGGAAAGCCCCTCGCGGATCGCCTTAATGATGGGGATGCCACCGGCCACCGCCGCCTCGAAGGCGACCATCACGCCCTTGGCCTGGGCGGCGGCGAAGATCTCGTTGCCGTGCTTGGCGATCAGCGCCTTGTTGGCGGTGACCACG
>JBFFRO010000168.1:0-4602 GCA_041572995.1 Thiohalomonadaceae bacterium | reverse complement strand
CCCGCTACTAGCGCCCCGCCCTGACTAGGCCACCCAGACCCGCCTCTTCCAAGGCGCCGTTGAGCATCATCCGCACCTGGGTGCTGTTCTCCAGGCTCAACGCCTCCTCGAGCAGCTCAGCAGCCGCTTTCTGGCTGAAGCTGCGGATTACCCACTTGATACGTAACAAACTTGAGGCACTCATGCTGAGGCTATCGATACCCATGCCCAGCAGCAGAATGGCGGCGGCCGGATCGCCGGCCATCTCGCCACAAACGCTCACCGGCTTGCCCTCCGCACGGCCCGCCTCGACCACATGGTTAACGGCACGCAGCACCGCCGGGTGCAGGGCATCATAGAGATCAGCGACGCGGGCGTTGTTGCGGTCCACCGCCAGCAGGTACTGGGTCAGGTCGTTGCTGCCGATGGAGAGAAAATCCATGCGTTGAGCCAGTTCGCGTGCCTGGAATACCGCCGAGGGGACCTCGATCATGGCACCGACGCGAGGCATGAGGCAGGCCATCCCCTCCTCCTCCAGTTCCATACAGGCACGACGGATCAGCGCCTGCGACTCCTCCACCTCATCCAGGCTGCTGATCATCGGCAGCAGTAGCTGCAGGTTACCCAGCCCGGCATCGGCCTTGAGCATGGCACGGATCTGGCCGATAAAGATCTCCGGGTGATCGAGGGTGATGCGGATCCCGCGCCAGCCGAGGAAGGGGTTGTCCTCGACGATGGGGAAGTAGGGCAGGGCCTTGTCGCCGCCGACATCCAGGGTACGCATGGTCACCGGGCGCGGGGCAAAGGCCTCCAGCACCTGACGGTAGATATCCGCCTGCGAGGCCTCGCCGGGGAAGCTCTCGCGGATCATGAAGGGGAACTCGGTACGGTAGAGCCCCACCCCCTCGGCGCCGGAATTGAGCGAGGGGCCGATATCGGAGAGCAGGCCGGTATTGGCATGCAGCGGCACGGCAACGCCGTCGGTGCTCTCGCAGGGCTGTTCACGCAGGCCGAGCAGGTCGCCGGTGAGCTCGGCCTCCTCCTTCTGCAGGCGGCGGTACTCACGCAGCACCTCACGCCCGGGCTCGATGTAGACCCGGCCACTGTAGCCGTCGGCAATGATGCGCCCGTCATCCAGACGCCCCAGACTCATCTCCTCGGCGCCCATCACCGCCGGGATGCCCAGGGCACGGGCGAGGATGGCGGTATGGGAGGTGCGCGAGCCGCGGATGGTGACCACACCGGCCAGGCGCTCCGGCGGCACCTCGGCCAGCATCGAGGCGCTGATCTCCTCACCGATTAGAACGGTCTCCTTGGGGAAGCTGCGGCGCTTGGGCCGCTGCTGCTCCAGATGGCCGAGGATGCGCCGCCCGAGGTCACGCACATCCTCGGCACGCTCGCGCAGATAGGGGTCGTCCATCGCCTCGAAGGCACGGGCATGCTGGCGCACTACCCGGCTGAGGGCACCAGGGGCCCACTGCGACTCATCGCTGATGATGCTGCGGGCTGCGCCGATAAAACTGCCGCTATCGAGCATCATCAGGTAGGCGTCAAACAGCGCGCGGTCGGCACTGGGCATCGACTCGCTGAGCCGCTCCATCATCTCGCCGATCTCGACACGGGCCAGCTGCACCGCCTTGTCGAAGCGCTTGAGCTCCAGATCGGGGCGATCGCTGGAGCGCTCCGGCACGCTGCCGATGTCGGCAGGAGGGCGCATCACCACGGCGGTACCCACCGCCACACCGGGGGCGCCGGGCTGCCCGCGGTAGAGCCGCTCACCCTCTGCCGAGGTCTCGTCGACCGCCTTGAGAGCGCTATCGACATCGGCGTGTGAAAGCACCCCGGCCAGCTGCGCGGCGATGGTCAGCAGCAGGGTGACGATGTCCTCACTGTAGGGCTCCAGCGCGTGCTGCTGGATGACCAGCACCCCCAGCACCCGGCGGTGGTGGATCACCGGTACACCGAGGAAGGCGTGATACTGCTCCTCACCGGTCTCGGGGAAGTAGAGGTAACGTGGGTGGCTGGGGGCATCCCCCAGGTTCAGCGGCTCGGCACGCTGGGCCACCAGCCCGACCAGGCCCTGCTCCCAGCTCAGGCGCACGCTACCCACCGCCTCGCTCTTGAGGCCCTCGGTGGCCAGCAGCACCAGCTCGCTACGCTCCTCGTCACCGAGGTAGATAGAGCAGACGTCGGCACCAGTATCGGCGCGCACCCGCGCCACCGCCACCTTCAGCGCCTCGCTCAGGGTCGCAGCGGCCCCTACCTCCTGGATGATGCTGCGTAGCGAATCGAGCATGGTCTATCTCCGCCGCCGCGAGCGGCTGGGCAGGTTACGCAGCGCCCGCGGTGGCGGCGGCACACTGCCCTCGGGCAGTAGCCGCGAGAGTTCACACAGGGCCTGCTCGTAGACCCGACGCTTGAAGAAGACGATCTCCTTCAGCGGCTCCCAGTAGGAGACCCAGCGCCAGTGGTCGAACTCCGGCTTGGGGCCGCGATCCAGGCGCACCCGCTCATCGGCGGCCAGCAGGCGCAGCAGGTACCAGCGCTGCTTCTGGCCGATGCAGAGCGGACGACTGTGGTGGCGGATGTAGCGCTTGGGCAGGCGATAACGCAGCCAGCCGCGGGTGCTGCCGATAATCTCCACGTCAGTGGGCTCCAGCCCTACCTCCTCGTGCAGTTCGCGATAGAGCGCCTGCTCCGGGCTCTCGTCGCGGTCGATCCCCCCCTGGGGGAACTGCCAGGAACTCTGCCCGAGCCGGCGGGCCCACAATAGCTGACCCTCCCCATTGCAGAGGATGATCCCGACATTAGCCCTGTAACCTTGAGAATCAATCACTTAAGTAATATGAGACAATTTTGCGAATGGCACGATTCTGCATCCTTTACCCTCCCCCCGCAAGCGCAGCCGGGAGGTTTATTTATAGGTGATGCCTGCACGGCGATTCCACAAGGAGCCCCGCACCGCTATCATGGTCGCCCGCAAACCATACGGAGAGAGACCTTGAGCCTGGCCATCTTTGACCTCGATAACACCCTGCTCGGCGGTGATAGCGACTACCTCTGGGGCCGCTTCCTGTGTGAGCAGGGGATCGTCGACGCCGATCACTACGAGCGTGAGAACCAGCGCTTCTACGACGAGTATAAGGCCGGGACTCTGGACATCTTCGAGTTCCTGACCTTCAGCCTGGCGCCGCTGGCAGAGCACGACAACGGGCAGCTGGAGGCCTGGCACCAACAGTTCATGCGGGAGAAAATTACGCCGATCATGCTGCCAAAAGCAGTATATCTTCTGCAAAAACACCGCAATAGAGGCGATTACCTACTCATCATCACCGCCACCAATCGCTTCGTCACCGCGCCCATTGCCGAGGCCCTGGGGGTGGACGAACTGCTGGCCACCGACCCGGAGATGGTGGATGGGCGCTACACCGGCCGCGTGGCCGGCACCCCCTGCTTCCAGCACGGCAAGGTCGAGCGCCTGGAGGCCTGGCTCAGGGGCAATGGCCGCAACTTGGCCGACAGCTGGTTCTACAGCGACTCCCACAACGACCTGCCGCTGCTGGAGATGGTCACCCACCCGGTGGCGGTGGATGCCGATGAGACCCTGAGCGACCACGCCGAGGCCCGCGGCTGGCCCCGGATCTCCCTTCGCTAAGGCCCGCCATGCGCCCCCTGCCGCTACTGCTGCTGGCCACCGCCTCACTGGCGATGCTGGCCCTCTCCCTGCTGAGCGGCAGCGTGGCATTGGAGACGGGCGAGGCGTGGCGAGCGCTCAGCGGTAGTGGCGAGCCGCTACATACCACCCTGCTGCTGGAGTTGCGCCTGCCGCGCGCACTAGCTGCCTTCGGCGTCGGCGGGCTGCTGGCCATCGCCGGGGCACTGATGCAGGTACAACTGGGCAATCCGCTTGCCGACCCTTATGTGCTCGGCATCTCCGGCGGTGCCGCGGTGGGCGCCCTGCTCTGCCTGCTGCTGGGTCTCTCCGGGCTACTGGTCAACGGCGGTGCCCTGCTCGGCGCCCTCGCCTCCACCCTACTGGTATTCGGCCTGGCCCGTGGCCCGGAGCCACGCGCCGCACCGGGCCAGGCCACCCGCCTGCTGCTGACCGGAGTGGTCACCGCCGCCGGCTGGGGGGCTCTGGTAGGCCTGCTGCTGGCCATCGCCCCCAGCGAACGACTGCACGGTATGCTCTTCTGGCTGATGGGGGACCTCAGCGGCGTACGCCTGGCCTGGCCCGCGCTGGCACTACTGGGGCTGGCCCTGCTGCTCAGCCTGCCACTCGCCCGCTCCCTTAACCTGCTGGCCCGTGGTGAGTTGCAGGCCGCGGCCCTCGGCGTAAGTGTGCGCCCACTTCGATACGCCATCTTTTTCATTGCCTCACTACTGACCGCCGGCGCGGTCAGCATCGGCGGCAGCATCGGCTTCATCGGCCTGGTGGTGCCACACCTGCTGCGCCTGTGGCTGGGCTCGGATCACCGCCTGCTGCTACCCGCCGCGGCCCTCGGCGGCGGACTGCTACTGCTGGCGGCCGACACCCTGGCGCGCACCCTCATCGCCCCACAACAACTGCCGGTCGGGGTGCTTACGGCACTGATCGGCGTACCGCTGTTCCTCTACCTGCTG
>JBFFRO010000167.1:0-4602 GCA_041572995.1 Thiohalomonadaceae bacterium | reverse complement strand
CCTGAAGCAGAAGCTGGCCGCCAAGCATGGGGTGGAGACGAACCAGATCACCTTGGGTAACGGTTCCAGTGAGCCGCTGGAGTTTGTGGTGCGGGCGCTGGTGCAGCCGGGCGATGAGGTGCTCTTCTCCGAGCACAGCTTTGCCATCTATCCCATCGTCACCCAGGCGGTGGGTGGGGTGGGGGTGGCTGCACCGGCCCGCGAGTGGGGCTATGACCTGGAGGCGATGCGTGCGCGCATTACCGATAAGACCCGGGTGATCTTTATCGCCAATCCCAACAACCCCACCGGCACCTGGCTGGATGGGGGCGAGCTGGAGGCCTTCATCGCCGATGTGCCACGCGATGTGGTGGTGGTCGTGGATGAGGCCTATTTTGACTACGCCGCTCACCCGGGCACCGGCGCCGTGGGTTATGCTGATGCCAGCCAGTGGCTGGGTCGTCACTCCAACCTGATGGTGACCCGTACCTTCGCCAAGTCCTACGGCCTGGCCGGGCTGCGGGTGGGCTACGCCCTCTCCAGCCCCGAGCTGGCCGACCTGATGAACCGGGTACGTCCCCCCTTTAACGTCAACCTGCCGGCCCTGGCCGCCGCCGAGGCGGCGCTGGATGATGCCGAGCACCTGCGGCGCACGGTGGAGTCCAATGCTGCTGGGCTCAAGCAGCTCTACGCGGCCTTCGATGAGATGGGGCTGGCCTACATCCCCTCGGTGGGCAACTTTGTCAGCGTCGATGTGGGCCGTCCGGCCGGACCGGTCTATGAGGGGTTGCTGCGTGAGGGGGTGATCGTCCGCCCGGTGGCCAATTACGCCATGCCCAACCACCTGCGGGTGACCGTCGGCAGCGCCGAGCAGAATGAGCGCTTTATTGCGGGGCTGAAGCAGGTCATGGGAGAATAGCCGGCTTTGCGGCTTGCCCTATCTCGGAGAAGGCATGGGAATACAACGACTTACCATTATCGGCGTCGGCCTGATCGGCGGTTCGCTGGCGCGCGCGCTGAAGGCGGCCGGCTACTGTGCCGAGGTGGTGGGCTGCGGGCGTAATGCCGACGCCCTGCGTCGCGGTGTCGAGCTGGGGGTCATCGATCGCTTCGAGACCGATATTCCCGCCGCCCTCAAGGGTGCTGACATGGTGGTGCTGGCCGCCCCGGTGGGCAGCATGCAGTCGCTCTTCGCCCAGGTGGTGCCGCACCTGGAGGAGGGTGCGATACTCACCGATGTGGGCAGCACCAAGGGCTCGGTGGTGTCGGCGGCCCAGGTCGCCTGTGCTCAGGTGCCCAACCGCTTTGTTCCCGGCCATCCCATTGCCGGTAGTGAGCGTAGTGGGGTGGAGGCTGCCGACGCCGGCCTTTACCAGAACCGCCGGGTGATCCTCACCCCGCTGGCGCATACTGCACCGGATGCCGTGGAGAAGGTGGAGGCGATGTGGGCCGCCGCCGGGGCGTTGGTGGAGAGCATGGGGGTGGAGCATCACGACCAGGTGCTGGCCGCGACCAGTCATCTGCCACACCTGCTGGCCTATGCTCTGGTCGATGCCCTGGCCGAACTGGATGACAAGGCGGAGGTGTTCCGCTACGCCGCCGGCGGTTTTCGTGACTTTACCCGTATCGCCTCCAGCGACCCGCAGATGTGGCATGACATCTGTATGCACAACAGCGAGGCGCTACTGGGCGTGCTCAGGCACTTCTCCCAGCACCTTGAGAGGCTGGCCACGGCGGTGGAGCAGGGCGATGGCGCCGCGGTGCTGGAGACCTTTGCCCGTGCCAAGCGCGCCCGTGACGGCTTCTGTGAACAACTGGGCGAAGGCCCTCAATCGACCGAATAGACCATGATCCACGGTAAACCCCTTAGCTTTATCTGCACCCCGGGCGGCCGCCTCAGCGGCGAGATCCGCGTGCCCGGCGACAAATCTATCTCCCATCGCTCCATCATGCTCGGCTCGCTGGCCGAGGGGGTGACCGAGGTGAGCGGCTTCCTCGAGGGCGAAGATGCCCTGGCGACCCTACAGGCCTTCCGTGACATGGGCGTGCACATCGAGGGGCCGGATAATGGTCGGGTGACCATTCACGGTGTCGGCCTGCACGGCCTTAAGCCGCCGGCCAAGGCGCTGGACATGGGCAATTCCGGCACCTCTATCCGTCTGCTCTCCGGACTGATGGCCGGTCAGGCCTTCGATGTCACCATGGTGGGTGATGCCTCGCTCTCCAAGCGGCCGATGAAGCGGGTCACCGATCCGCTGGCGCTGATGGGGGCCGTGGTCGAGAGCGCCGAGGGGGGCACTCCGCCGCTGAAGGTGAAGGGGGGAACGAAGCTTCACGGCATCGACTACGAGATGCCCATGGCCTCGGCGCAGGTCAAATCCTGCCTGCTGCTGGCCGGGCTCTACGCCGACTCGCCCACCTGCATCACCGAGCCGGCACCGACCCGCGACCACACCGAGCGCATGCTTGCCGGCTTTGGTTATCCGGTGCGCCGCGAGGGGGCGACCGCCTGTGTCGAGCCCGGTGGCAAGCTCACTGCTACCCCCATCGATGTACCCGCCGACATCTCCTCGGCCACCTTCTTTATGGTCGGTGCCGCCATTAGCGAGGGCTCCGATGTGCTGCTCAAACATGTGGGTATTAACCCTACCCGCATCGGCGTGATCAACATCCTGCGCCTGATGGGGGCGGACCTGGAGGTGCTTAACGAGCAGGAGGTGGGCGGTGAGCCGGTGGCCGATATCCGTGTGCGTGGCGGCGGCCTCAAGGGCTGTCGCATTCCCGAGGAGCAGGTGCCGCTGGCCATCGATGAGTTCCCGGCGCTGTTTGTTGCCGCCGCCTGCGCCGAGGGCGAGACCGTGCTTACCGGCGCCGAGGAGCTGCGGGTGAAGGAGTCGGATCGCATCCAGGTGATGGCCGATGGCCTGGTGGCCCTGGGTGTGGAGGCCGAGGCGACTCCCGATGGCATGCGTATCCAGGGGCGCGGCACGGGCGCAGCCCTTGGCGGTGGCGAGGTGTTTGCCCACGGCGATCACCGTATCGCCATGTCCTTTGCCATGGCCGCGCTACGCGCCTCTAGCCCCATTACCATTCGTGATTGCTCCAACGTCGCGACCTCCTTTCCCAACTTCACTGCGCTGGCCGCCGGCGCGGGACTGAGCATTGAGGTGCGCGATGAGTAAGGTTGTCACCATTGATGGCCCCAGCGGGGTCGGCAAGGGCACCATCAGCCAGCTGCTCTCACGCGAGCTGGGCTGGGCCTTCCTT
This sequence comes from Thiohalomonadaceae bacterium, assembly GCA_041572995.1. GTDB lineage: Bacteria > Pseudomonadota > Gammaproteobacteria > Thiohalomonadales > Thiohalomonadaceae > JBFFSW01. Next base: position 1,356 of record JBFFRO010000167.1, on the reverse strand, counting down.
GATTCGGGAGCCCTTTACCGCCTCACCGCCCTGGCTGCGCGCCGCGCCGGGCTGGACTTCGAGGACCCGGAGGCACTGGCCGAGTGCGCCCGTACTCTGGATGTGCGCTTCGAGCCGGGGCAGGGGGAGGCGGTCGTCTATCTGGCGGATGAGGTGGTAACGTCGGCGATCCGCAGCGAACAGGCGGGTAATGATGCCTCCAAGGTGGCTGCGGTGCCGGCCGTGCGCGAGGCCCTGCTGCAGCGTCAGCGTGATTTCCGCCAGCAGCCGGGGCTGGTGGCCGACGGTCGCGATATGGGGACTACGGTGTTTCCCGACGCGCCGCTCAAGATCTTCCTCGACGCCAGTGCCGAAGTCCGCGCCGAACGTCGCTATAAGCAGTTGAAAGAAAAGGGACTGGATGCTAATCTTTCCGGTCTCGTCAGAGAAATCGCCGAACGCGATGAGCGCGACCGCAATCGCAGCGTCTCGCCCCTGAAGCCCGCCGACGATGCCCTGCTCATTGATACCTCCGAGCTGGATATCGACGCCGTCTTCCAACGGGTCATGGATGCCTGCCGCGAGCGTGGCATCGTCTAGGCATTTTTTTATCGAGATTTTTTAGCGCCGGGCGGCATGGGCCGTTTGGCAAAACCCACGACAACCCGCCTTGTTCCGCGCCGATGTTTGGCGAGTAACGGACATTGCGGTTTTAGCACTTTATGCAGGTTACCAAGCGATGAGCGAAAGCTTTGCAGAACTTTTTGAACAGAGCCTTGTAGACACCCAGATGCGCCCCGGCGCCATCGTCAAGGGCACCGTTATGGAAGTCGGTTCCGACGTTGTTATCGTCAACGCCGGCCTGAAGTCCGAGGGTGTGATCCCGGTCGAGCAGTTCTACGGTGAGAGCGGCGAGCTGGAAGTGGCCGTTGGTGATGAGGTCGATGTGGCCCTGGAGGCCGTCGAGGATGGCTTCGGTGCTACCCGCCTCTCTCGCGAGAAGGCCAAGCGTGCCGAGTCCTGGACCCGTCTGGAGAAGGCCTACGACGCCGCCGAGACCGTTACCGGCAAGATCATCGACAAGGTGAAGGGTGGCTTCACCGTCGAGCTGAAGGACATTCGTGCCTTCCTGCCTGGCTCCCTGGTCGACGTGCGCCCGGTTCGCGACCCCTCCTACCTCGAGGGCAAGGACCTGGAGTTCAAGGTCATCAAGCTCGATCGCAAGCGTAACAACGTGGTCGTCTCCCGCCGTGCGGTGGTCGAGGCCGAGACCAGCGAAGAGCGCGAGGCTCTGCTGGCCAACCTGCAGGAAGGTCAGACCGTCAAGGGTATCGTCAAGAACCTCACCGACTACGGCGCCTTCGTCGACCTCGGTGG
>JBFFRO010000166.1:0-4647 GCA_041572995.1 Thiohalomonadaceae bacterium | reverse complement strand
CGGGGAAGCGCTTCATGAAGTGGTCACGGAAGGCCTTCAGGTCGGCCTCCGGAGACACCGCCTGGGCGACTTGCGGCAGGCCGGCCAGCATGGCCAGCGCAGCGGCGGTCACGGCGATCTTTTTCATCATTATTGTCTCCTTAATGGTGGTCTAGTAGGCGGGACGGGACCATGTGGTCCCGAGCCATCCTTACTTGATTTTGACTTCGGCGCTGTCCTTGTTGCCCTGGTTGTCGACCCAGCTCAGGGCAAAGGTGTCACCTTTGTTGCCACCGTTAAAGGAGAACTCCAGGTAGGGGTCCTTGGAGATGGCACCGCCCCACAGGGCGTTAAGCACGTTGTTGCCGTTGTGGGTGCAGTTCACTTCCTGAATGAAGTGAGCAGGGATGACCTGGCCGGTCTTCTTATCCTTGCGCAGGCCAGTCTCCATCGGGTGCTTGAGCAGAGCCTTGACGGTCACGGTGCCACTCTTGGCCTTGGCGCGAATGCGAATGTCTTTCTTAGCCATGTTCTATATACCTCTAAATTCTTTATTGTCGATAGCTCGAGCGATTAACCGCCGCAGCCACCGATGGTGACCTTAACCTGACGGCTGGCTTTGTAGAGCTTGCCGCCTGCCTTGACGATGGCGACCACATCAGAGGACTTACCCATCTTGATGCGGGTGCCAATGAGGCCGTTGGTGTTGCTGCTCAGGTTAAAGGTAGAGGTCAGCGGGGTGTTGTTGGCAGCCGCGACGATGGTGATGCTTTCGATACCATCCATTTTGGCATTGATGGTCACCGGTACCACGGCGCCGTTCTCGGCAATCTCCGGGGCCTTGATCTCAATGTCGCCACTCTCGGTGGTATCGGCGGCACCAAGCAGCTTGCTCAGGGCGTCATCGACGCTGGTGGCCTCGAAGGCGTCTTTCGGCCAGGCGGCCAGAACTTGGCTGGGGGTCAGCAGGCCAGCGCCAACGGCGGCGGCAACGGCGGAACCGGCGAGGGTACCTTTAAGGAAGATTCTGCGTTTCATGTTGGAAAACCTCAACTTCTTAAACGAGTAGGTGAATCCAGCCCGTGCTTACAGGCTGTGGATATAATCAACCACTTTTTCGAGCTCCCCCTCGGTGAGGATCTCGTGGCGGCCGAAGGGGGGCATGATGGTGTCCGGGTTGGCCTTGGTGGCATCCCAGATTTGTGCACGCAGGACGGCACGATCGGGGAATCGAGCCTTCATGGCCACCAGCGGCGGGCCGATGTTACCAGGCATGTTACCGCCTTCAATCAGGTGACAAGCGAGGCAGTTGCCCTTCTTGCGATCAAAGGCCAGTGCCTGGCCCTCCTCAAGGGGAGACGCGCCTTCAGCGGCGACAGCCAGCTGCGGAGAGAGGGCTAGGGCCCCCAGCAGCGAGGCCACAGCACTGGCGGCGGTGATGAGCTTTGCGGGGTTCCGCATGTTTTCCTCCTAAAGCTTGTTATTTAGGTTTTCGTGCTGATTACACGTTGTCCTAGGAGTTATCGCGGCGTTGAACTGTCCCTGTACGCCAACACTCTACTGACAGCACACGTGCTACTGAGTGAGGTAGAGATAATTCGTAGCATACCTAACGGATACGGGATCGCAAGCCCAAAACCGCTAAAAACCCCTAGAAATCCAAGTGTTAGAAAATTAGTATGTACTGAATAGCGAATGTATCTCAGCGCTCATCCCAGCTACGTTCCAGCACGGCCTCTCTCTCGAGAACCTCCAGCCGTGAATCAATCCGTTCCTGCTGGTAAAAGTCCAAGTCATTGAGGCGCTGGGCATTCTTGAGTTGCTGAATGGCACCGATGGTGTCGCCATAGAGATAGAGGTGCTCGGCGAGGGCGATATTGGCGCCAGCGGGGTTACTCAGGGCCCCCTCGCTTCGCGCCAGCAGGCGGTAGGCGGCTGCATCGTCGCTGTGGACTCTAAGAAGCCGGTTTAGGAGCTGACGGGCTTCGGCCGGCTTGCCCAGCTTGAGCTGCGCCTCGGCCATCCCCAGGCCAAGGGTTCGGTTATCGGGATAAAGCGCCAGCCCCCTGCGGTAGAGGTCCAGGGCGGCTGCGCCGTGTTTCAGTTCCACCTGGCAGCGGGCCAGGGCATCCAGATAGGCGATCCGCTGCGGGTGTTCTGCCACCAGCTTCTCCAGCAGTGGCAGCGCCTCGCCGGCGCGACCGTCGTCTACCAGGGCCAGGGCATAGGCGTAGCGGCTGTATTCGTCGGCATGAGTCTCAGCGCGTTGCTGCAGTCGCTGCAGACGATCCGGTACAGCGTGGCTGGTGAGGGCACTGAGGCGGGCTTTGGCGCGCAGGTAGGCGGTGTGGTACTCACCCCGCGCTGCTGCAGCGTGGAACGTCAGTGCATCGGCCCGCTGTTCGGCATCGACGATACGGCGGCTGTTGACCGGGTGGGTGCTGAGAAATTCGGGTAGTACGCCAATGCTATAGCGGCTGGCTTCCTGCAGCTTGCGGAAGAAACCGGCCATGCTGTGCGGATCGAAACCGGCGTCGGCCAGTAGCTGGATGCCGACCCGGTCGGCCTCGTGTTCGTGGCTGCGACTGTAGCCCAATGCCGCCTGCTGCTGTCCCCCCAGGCCGCTGGCAATGGCGGCCTCGGCCAGCTGCGGGTGGCTGGCGCTGAGCAGGATGGCGGCGAGCATGGCGATGTTGAGGCGGGTGTTGAGCCCCTGGAGGCTTTCGTAGCGGCGGGCGAGGTGGTGCTGACTGACATGGGCGATTTCATGCGCCAGTACCGCGGCCAGCTCGTCCTCGCTTTCACTCTTGAGCAGCAGCCCACTGTGGACGGCGATATGGCCACCGGGCATGGCGAAGGCGTTAATGCTGGGATCATCCACCAGGTAGAAGCGGTAGCCGCCACCGGTGAAGCCCGCGGCGCTGAGCAGGCGCGTGCTGAGCTGTTGTAGGTACTCATCAAGCTGCGGGTCGTCGAGCAGCGCACCGCTGTAGTAAAGGCCTCGAACCATGGCACGGCCGATGATGCGCTCGTCGATCGCGCTGAAGCTGAGAGCGGAGCGATCACCCAGATCGGGTAGATCGGCAACCTCGGCGCGAAGCGGGGTGGCGCCAAGTAGCAGGAGAAGTAGCGCAATGGTCAATCGATTCAAGGGCTTGTATCCGTGGGCTTGCGATGCTGATGGCATATAGACGCCAAACGGGCGCCAGCGTTCACTGCCCATGGTAATGGAGGAACTGGCGGGATTGAAATCTGCGTGCGCGGGCCTTAAAATATCAGCGATTACTTATTTACTAGGAAGAGGGCAGTAATATGTTCAATATCAAGGAGATAGATATTTTCGAGCTTCAGCAGATGCTGGCTGACGAGAGCGAAAAGGTAAGTCTGATCGACGTCCGCAGCCCGGCCGAGATCGCCCAGGGGGCGATTCCCGGTGCCGAAGCGCTGCCGCTGCACCTGCTGCCGATGCAGATGGACAAGCTCCCCAGCGACGGCAAGATCATCTTCTACTGCCGCACCGGGGCCCGTTCCGCGCAGGCCTGTGCCTTCGCCGGTGCCCAGGGCGTCGAGCACAGCTACAACCTGCGTGGCGGCATCATGGCCTGGATGCAGGGCGGCCTCGCCGTGGCCTGATTAGCTGGCCTATCTAATAAGGTATAAATGCGTATATCCACAAAGATATACCCCTTTCTCATAGGGGATAGGCGGCCTCGTTGCAGGCTTGCTTTCGATGGGTACATGACATATAAGTGCACTCTTCAATTCTAATCTTGTCCCGTCCGGCCCATCGGGCCGGGCATATATTTAGCTGACTGCCTTCGAGGAGAGAGAAAATGGCTAACTTTGATTCCGAACTGGACGCTTCCGGCCTGAACTGCCCGCTGCCCATCCTGCGTGCCAAGAAGGCCCTGGCCGCTCTGGACGCTGGCAAGGTCCTGCGTATCGTCGCCACCGATCCCGGTTCCGTGAAAGACTTCGAGGCCTTCTGCAAGCAGACCGGCAACGAACTGATGGAGTCCGGTGAGGAAGGCGGCAAGTTCGTGTTCCTGATCAAGAAGTGCTAAATAATAACAATATATAAGCAGGGGGAGATTCCATGTCCGATCAGAAGAAACTGGCGATTATCGCCACCAAGGGTACCCTTGACTGGGCCTACCCTCCCTTCATCCTGGCCTCTACCGCGGCCGCCCTCGGTTACGAGGTCGAGATCTTCTTCACCTTCTACGGTCTGCAGATGGTGAAGAAGAAGCTGGACCTCAAGGTGACCTCGCTGGGTAACCCCGGTATGCCGATGCCGATGCCGATGCCGGTTCTGCTGCAGGCCCTGCCGGGCATGCAGAGCATGATGACCAGCATGATGAAGGCGAAGATGAAGTCCAAGGGTGTTGCCAGTCTGGAAGACCTGCGTGACCTCTGTCAGGAAGCCGAAGTGCGTTTCGTGGCCTGCCAGATGACCGTTGACCTGTTCGAGATGGATCCCGCTGATTTCATCGACGGCCTGGAGTTTGGTGGCGCCGCCACCTTCTTCGAGTTCGCCGGTGAAGCCGATATCGTGCTCTACATCTAAACGCAGAGCCCTTTATCGTGAAAAAACCCCGCCTCGGCGGGGTTTTTTTATGGCGCTGAAAATAAACGCCTGTTTTTCTTATGACCAGGAAAAGTAATATT
>JBFFRO010000165.1:0-4671 GCA_041572995.1 Thiohalomonadaceae bacterium | reverse complement strand
GGCCGGGGTCTGCAGCACATCAACCACCGCGGCCACCTCATCCAGCGGGGTGTCCTCATGCACATCGGTGAGCACCGGCAACCCCAGCTCCTCCTTCACCTTCTCCAGGATGCGCAGCCCCTCCTCAATCCCCGGGCCGCGGAAGCTGCCGGTGGAGGTGCGGTTGGCCTTGTCGAAGGAGGCCTTGAAGATGAAGGGGATCTCCAGCTCGGCGGTGATTCCCTTGAGCTCGGCGGCGGTCTCCATCACCAGCGCCTCGGACTCGATGACGCAGGGGCCGGCGATGAGGAACATCGGCCGTTCGATGCCGACCTCGAATCCGCACAGCTCCATCAGTGGGCCTCGGCCTGGGCGCGGGCAGCGGTAACGAAGCCGGTAAACAGCGGGTGGCCGTCACGCGGATTGGAGGTGAACTCCGGGTGGAACTGGCAGGCCACGAACCAGGGGTGGTCCGCCAGCTCCACCACCTCGACCAGCGAGCCGTCGGCGGAGAGGCCGGTGAACTTCAGGCCGGCGTCGGCCAGCGGCTTCAGGTAGTTGTTGTTGAACTCGTAGCGGTGGCGGTGGCGCTCGACGATGCACTCCTTGGCGTAGAGCTCGCGTACCCGCGAGCCCTCGACCAGCTGGCACTCCTGACCGCCCAGGCGCATGGTGCCGCCCAGGTCGGAGTCTTCATCACGGGTCTCGACATTACCTTCGGCGTCCACCCACTCGGTGATCAGGCCGATCACCGGGTGCGCCGCACCTTTACGGAACTCGGTGGAGTGGGCCCCCTCGAGCCCGGCAACGTTGCGGGCGTACTCGATCACCGCCACCTGCATACCCAGGCAGATGCCGAGGTAGGGAATCTTGTTCTCACGGGCGTAGCGCACGGTGGCGATCTTGCCCTCCACGCCACGCTCGCCAAAGCCGCCGGGGACCAGAATGGCATCCATCCCCTTGAGGCAGTCGGTGCCGCTCTTCTCGATATCCTCGGAATCGATGTAGACGATCTTCACCTTGGTGCGGGTGTGCAGGCCGGCATGGATCAGCGACTCGGAGAGGGACTTATAGGCCTCGGTGAGGTCCACGTACTTGCCAACCATGGCGATGGTGGCCTCGGCGGTCGGGTTCTCCAGCGCCTCGATCACCCCCTCCCACTCGGAGAGGTCGGCAGGCATGGCGTCAATGCGCAGCTTGTCGACGACGATATCGTCCAGCCCCTGACGGTGCAGCTCGCCGGGGATGCGGTAGATGGTGTCCACGTCAATGGCGGAGATAACGGCACGCTCCTCGACGTTGGTAAACAGGGCAATCTTGCGCTTCTCGTCCTCGGGCATGGGACGGTCGGCACGGCAGATGAGCACATCGGGCTGGATACCGATGGAGCGCAGCTCCTTCACCGAGTGCTGGGTCGGCTTGGTCTTGAGCTCACCAGCGGTGGGGATCCACGGCAGCAGGGTGAGGTGCATATAGAGACAGTTATCGTGACCGTGCTCCACCCCCATCTGGCGAATCGCCTCGAGGAAGGGCAGCGACTCGATATCACCGACGGTGCCACCAATCTCCACCATCGCCACGTCGTAACCCTCGGCGCCGGCAATCACCGAATTCTTAATCTCGTCGGTGATGTGCGGGATCACCTGCACGGTGCCGCCCAGGTAATCACCGCGGCGCTCCTTGCGGATCACCCGGTCGTAGATGCGCCCGGTGGTGAAGTTGTTGCGCTGGGTCATGGTGGTGCGCACGAAGCGCTCGTAGTGGCCCAGGTCCAGGTCGGTCTCGGCGCCGTCATCGGTGACGAACACCTCGCCGTGCTGGAACGGGCTCATGGTGCCGGGATCCACGTTGATGTAGGGATCGAGCTTGAGCAGGGTGACCTTCAGGCCGCGGGCCTCGAGAATGGCCGCGAGAGAGGCGGAAGCGATGCCTTTCCCCAGAGAGGAGACAACACCACCGGTGATGAAAATGTACTTTGTCATCAAGTATCAGCGCTTGTGGAGATGGAAGGAACACAAGGGCCGTTAAGCCCGGCTAATTGTCGTTGTTTTCGCCGTCTTTTTCAATGGCGAATTGGTGAAAATCCGTGCGCCAACGGGGAATCAGTGGCAAACCACCACCCTGAACTGCATAACGGTGGTCGATCCAGAGCCCGGGAACCGCGACCAACTTGCCCTCGCGGTAGATCAGCGGCCAGCGTTCACGCAGCCAGGGCGGCACCCCCGCCTCCTGCATCAGCCGCTTGAGATCACGGGAGCGTTCCCGCCCCGCCGGGTGCATGTGCTCGCCGCCGCGGCGCGGGCGGATCTCAAGTGGCCCGTCCAGCGGCGCCCCCGCCAGGCTCAACCATCCCAGGCCGTCCGGCAGTTCCAACTCTCCCCCGCCACCCCAGGCAAGGGGCTCTGACAGCGGCTGAGGCAGCGGCGCCATGGCGTAGAGGCGTCCACGATAGCGGCGCAGCTCGGCACCGGGCCAGACCACCAGCGGCACGGCATCCTCCGCGGCCAGACAGAGCTCAGCAAGCACCTGGTTAAGTCGCCGGTGATCCGGCAACGGCAAGGCGAGGCGGCGCAGCCATAGGCGTACCAGGTTGCGCTGACGGGCCTCCGAGAGCTGAGCCAACGCGTCGATACTCAGCGCCGCGCCCTCGGCACAGAGCGTCAGGTCCCCTGCCGCCAGCTCATCGAGCAGTCCGGCCGCCTCGGCGAAGTGAATAGCGGAGCGGGCCAGCACCGCATCGATCCCCTCTCGCCGCTGGCGTAGTAGTGGCAACAGCTCGTGACGCAGCCAGTTACGCTCCAGACTGGTGTCGAAGTTGCTGGGGTCCTCGACCCACTCAAGCCGCTGCGCTTCGGCATAGGCGGCCAGCTGCTCGCGCCCGAGGCCCAGCAACGGCCGCCGCAGCTGCCCCCCACCCAGTGGCCGCGATGCCGGCATCGATGCCAGGCCATGCACGCCACCACCGCGCAGCAGTTGCAGCAGCAGGGTCTCGGCCTGATCCTCGCGGTGATGGGCGCTCAGCAGGCAATCGCTCTCCCCCAGCAGTTCGGTAAAAACACGGTAGCGCGCCTCTCGGGCCGCCGCCTCCAGGCTCTGCCCCTGATGCACAACCTCGACCCGCCGGCCGATGAAGTCGACGCCCAGTGCCTCACACTGTTGGCGGCACTGGCCGGACCAGGTGCCCGAGTGGGGGGAGAGCCCGTGGTCCACGTGCACGGCGCGCAGGCTCAGCCCCAGCTCGTCGCGCAGACTTGCGACAGCATGCAGCAGCACCGTGGAGTCACGGCCGCCACTATAGGCGATCAGGTAATCGGTTGCGGAGGTGGCCATAAAAAAACGCCGCAGGGTCTCAATGACCTCCGCGGCGTCTTTGGCACGGCTACCGGGCATCGCTGCGCGCTTAGACCTTGTCCTCAAAGTTACCGAAGCTCATCAGGCGCTCATAACGCTGCTCCAGCAGCTTCTCCATGGGCAGCTCCTCGAGGCTGGCCAGACTCTCCTGCAGCGCCTCCTTGATGCTGGCGGCCATGGCCGCCGGAGCGCGGTGAGCCCCTCCCAGGGGTTCGGTGATGATACGGTCAATGAGGCCCAGCTCCTTGAGGCGCTCGGAGGTCACCCCCAGTGCCTCGGCGGCGTCGGCCGCCTTCTCTGCGCTCTTCCAGAGAATGGAGGCGCAGCCCTCGGGGGAAATCACCGAATAGGTGCTGTACTGCAGCATGTTGACCCGATCGCCCACGCCGATGGCCAGCGCGCCGCCGGAACCGCCCTCACCGATGACGGTGCAGACGATGGGGGTCTTGAGGCTGGCCATGACGAAGAGGTTTCGGGCGATGGCCTCGGACTGGCCTCGCTCCTCGGCACCGACGCCGGGGTAGGCACCGGGGGTATCGATGAAGGTGAGCACAGGCAGCTTGAAGCGCTCGGCCATCTCCATCAGGCGCAGGGCCTTGCGGTAGCCCTCGGGACGCGGCATGCCGAAGTTACGACGCACCTTCTCGGCGGTATCGCGCCCCTTCTGCTGGCCGATCACCATCACCGGGCGGTCGTCTAGGCGGGCCACACCACCAACGATGGCGGGATCATCGGCAAAGGCGCGATCACCGTGCAGCTCCTCGAAGTCGGTAAAGACTTCGCGAATGTAATCCAGGGTATAGGGACGCTGCGGGTGGCGCGCCAGCTGCGAGACCTGCCAGGCATTGAGACTGGAGAAGATGGACTCGGTGAGCGACTGGCTCTTGGACTGCAGGCGAGCAATCTCCTCGCCAATGTTCAGCTCGGCATCGTCGCCGACATAGCGCAGTTCTTCGATTTTCGCCTCAAGTTCGGCGATAGGCTGCTCAAAATCAAGAAAATTCAGGTTCATAGGGTGACAACACCGGTTATCGCAAGGTCGTTCTTATGGGCCGGATTATAGCGGATGGCGCCGCTGCTGGGTACCGCCAACAGGCGAGGATGAGAACGGCGTCTCAGCCGTAATCGATCCGCGCCCCCTCCTCGCCCAGACGCTGGCGCAGGCGGTGCAGCAACTCGTCGGTGGGACGTACCCGCCAGTCACGCCCGGCGGTGATCTCGCAGGCCGCTCGGCTGTTGGCATAATCGAACAACAGTGGCGAGCCTCCCTCGCGGAACGGCTCCAGATCGGCAGCCAGGGCCTCCATATCGACCCCTGGGTCGAGCCGCAGGCGCAGGCCG
>JBFFRO010000164.1:0-4683 GCA_041572995.1 Thiohalomonadaceae bacterium | reverse complement strand
AGCTGGGTGTCGATGCAGAACTGGCCGGCGTCGGGATTGCCGTCCTTGAGCCCGCAGTGACTCAGGCACTCGAACCAGACCGCGCAGCGGCCCTTCTCCGGGGTGGCGCGCGAGCGCACCTTCTCTTCGCGCTCCAGGTACTTCTTCAGCCAGGGCGTGAGCACGGCACGCGCGGGTAGCCCGGCGGTGCTCATAAAGGTCACCACGTCCTCGGGCTTGGCCTCCAGCAGCACCTTCTTGAAGGTCGGGTGGGCGTCGCCCTCCTCGGTGACCGCGAAGGGGGTACCGATCTGCACACCGGAGGCGCCCCAGCCGAACAGGTCCTTGATTTTGTCGAAGGAGTTGATGCCTCCGGCGGGGATCAGCGGGATGGGGTCAAGCTTGAGTGACTCGAAGACCTTGGCGATCTCCTCCAGCACACGCTTGAAGTCAAAGCGCGGATCCGTGACATCCTCCGGCTTGGGTGCACCGAGGTGGCCGCCGGCGTAGCGCGGGTGCTCCAGGACGATGGCGTCGGGCAGCACGCCCTTGCGCATCCAACGCTTGAGCACTGCGCGTACCCCGCGCTCCTCGGAGAGGATGGGGATCAGTGCCACGTCCGGGTAGGCCTTGGTCAGGTCGGGCAGGTCGAAGGGCAGGCCGGCGCCCATGATGATGGCGTCGGTGCCGCTCTCGCAGGCCTGCTTTACCAGCTCGGGGTAGCGATCCACCGCCTTCATGACGTTGGTGGCGATGAAGCCCTCGGGGGCAATGGCCCGGGCGGCCTGGATCTCGCGGTCCAGGGCCTCGTAGTTGGCCTCATCGATAAGCTGGCGATCCTTCACCCGTTTGGTGCGCTCCATCAGGTCCGGATGGTGAACCCTCAGGTCGATACTGGCGATGGTGCCCACGGCCCCTTCCCGGGCGACGGTTCCAGCCAGTTTGTGGGCTGAAACGCCTACGCCCATACCACCCTGAATGACGGGTAGCAGCTCACGGTCGCGCATTTTCAGCTTGGGAAAAGGAGTGTCGATCATGGATTACCTATGGGATGTGGGCACAAAGGGCACTATGATACCTGAATGATGCAATCGGGTCTCCACCTGCGGAGGCCCCGGCTATGGGAGTCCGGATGCCTACTAATAACCTAGCACAAGACTCGGTCAAACGTGAGGATGTGATCGCCTACCGTTTGCACGGTAATTGCTACCTCAACATCACCAGCAGCTGCACCCTACGTTGCGGCTTCTGCCCCAAGTACAACCGTACCTGGGAGGTGCAGCAGTATGACCTTAGCCTCAGCCACGAGCCGGATGCCGAGGAGGTGCTCTCAGCCATCGGCAACCCCACGGACTACAAGGAGATCGTCTTCTGCGGTCTGGGTGAACCGACCTCACGCCTGGATACCCTGCTGGCGGTGGCGCGGGCGGTGAAGGCGCAGGGGGCAGTGGTGCGCGTCAATACCGACGGCCTGGCCAACCTGCGCGAGGGGCGCGATGTCACCGCGGAGATGGCCGAGGTGGTGGACAAACTCTCCATCTCCCTTAACGCCGATACCGCCGAGGTGTATGAGCGCCACACCCGGCCCAAGCGCGATGGTTGCTTCGAGGCGCTACTGGAGTTTGCCGCCCGTGCCCGCGATGCGGGGATGGAGGTGACCCTCACCGCCATCGATGGCCTGGAGGGGGTGGATATCGACGCCTGTCAGGCCATCGCCGATGAGCTCGGCGTGGCCTTCCGTGGGCGTCAGCTGGATGTGGTGGGCTAGGGCCCTTACCGCCTAAGGCTGGCCGAGCCAGCGCCCCACGGTTTCAAGGAAACTCTTCACCTGGATCGGCTTGGTCAGGTAGTCGCTAAAGCCCGCCTCCCTGGCTCTGTCGATATCGGCGGGTAGGGCGTTGGCGCTCAGGCCGATGACCGGGGTGGTGTCCGTGATCTGCAGCTGGCGCAGTTGGGACAACACCTCGTAGCCGCTGGTACCGGGCAGGTTGATATCCAGAAGAATGAGGTCGAAGGCGTGTCGGCTGGCTTCCGCGATCGCCTCCTGCGGGTCGGTGATGCTCACCAGCGTGGTGTTCGGCCGTCGTGCGAGCAGCTTCTCCACCAGCTTGATGTTCACCGGGTTGTCCTCGATGTAGAGGATGTTTGCCTGCGCCGCCGCCGTGGTCGCTTGGCCGGCGGTGCTCTGCGCCCCTTCCGTGCTGGGCTGGGCCGCTGCGGCAACGGCCTCGCCCCGCGGCAGTTCAATCCAGAAGGTCGAGCCCACCCCTGGCTCGCTTTCGACGCCGATTCTTCCTCCCATCATCTCCACCAGGCTACGGGTGATCACCAGGCCGATGCCGGTTCCCTCGGTGCTCTGGTGCTCCTGCCCCAGGCGTTCGAAGGGCTGGAAGAGTCTGTCGCGCTGGGCCTGGTCCAACCCCTCTCCGGTGTCGCTGACGCGGATGCGCAGGCGCTCGTCGCTGGGTTGCTCCAGGGATAGGCTGAGGCTACCCCCCTCACGGTTGTACTTGATGCCGTTGGAGATGAGGTTGAGCAGGACTTGGCGGAGGCGGGTCTGGTCGGCGCGTACGCCGAGTGTCGGGTCATCAATGTCGCTGTGCACTTTGATGGCACGGGCATCCGCCATCGAGCGGGTGAGGTTGAGGGCGTTATCGACAATCGTCTTGAGCGACAGGTCGCGAATATCCAGCTCGACCTTGCCCGCCTCGATCTTCGCCAGGTCCAGAATCTCGTTAATCAGGCCCAGCAGGTGCTCGCTGGCGTGGTTGATCTCCTTGAGCTGATCACGCTGTGCAGGGTCGGGGGTGTCCATCTCAAGCAGCTGGGAGAAGCCCATGATGGCGTTAAGCGGTGTGCGCAGTTCGTGGCTCATGCTGGAGAGGAACTGCGACTTGGCCTGGTTGGCCTTTTCGGCCTGCTTCTTGGCAGCCTGCATCTGCTGCTCGCTCAGGCGCCGGCTGATGCCCAGACCCAGAGTGTCGGTGATGCGCCCAAGAAACTCCTGCTCTTTGTCGCTGTGCGGGTGAGCGTGTGCCAGGTAGAGGGCGAGCACGCCGAGCAACTCGTCACCGCGCTTGATCGGCAGCACGTAGTGCCCGTGTTCCTCAATGCCTTCAAATCGGGTGTCGTGGCGATGGTCGATGTGGTCGGCAAAAATGACCTTGCCGCTTTCTGCGGCGCGACCGCACAGGCAGTAGCCGTAGGCGACCCGGTTGCAGAGGACCTTGAGCTCCGGCGAGAGCTGGTGGTTGGCAAGCAGCTGCAGGACCTCGGGCTCATCGCTGGCGCGAAGGAAGATGGCCCCCTTGGGCAGCAGTTTCAGCCAGGGGGTGGACTCAATGGTCAGCCTCAGCGCCTCATTCAGGTACTCGGCCATCGAGCTGTTGTCCAGGGAGAGGCGCAGCAGTCGGCCCAGGGTCTGCTCCATATCGGCGTTCTGCTCAATGAGCGTGTGCTGCAGTTTCAGCTCGCTGATATCGACCAGGCTGCCGATGAAGTTGCGGGTGCCGCCATCGGTCTCTCTCATCGCCGATATACTCAGCAGGCAGGGGAATACCTCGCCGTTCTTCCTGCGGTTCCATATCTCCCCCTTCCAGTGGCCCTCATGATCGATGGCACTCCACATCGTCTGGTAAAACGCCTGGTCGTGCTCTCCCGAGTTGAGGATGTTGGAGGGTTGGCCAATGATCTCGTTGCAGGCGTAGCCGCTCATCTCGCTGAAGGCGCGGTTGCAGCGCAGGATACGTCCGCGGTTGTCGGTGATGATGAGGGGGCCACTGGCCTCGAAGGCCGCATCACCCAGTTGCAGAGCCTCGCCATCGTGTTGGCTCTGTATGCGCATCTGCACGATCTCCAGCAGACGCTGGCGCAGCTTGCTGGCAAACAGCAGTAGCGTTGCCAGATAGAACAATGCCAGGGCGGCCATGCTCAGGCTGATCAGGCTCTGCTCGTGCAGGAGCAGGCGCAGCGCCAGCAGCAGCAGTATGGGGGTGACGAAGATGTGGGTCAGAAGCCGGTCGATGCCCAGCAGGGTGACACCGCCGGCGGTCATTCCGGCAATGATGAAGGCGAGGAAAAAGAGGTGCGAATGATGCTCCTCGGTAAACAGGAAAATGATGCTGGCCATCCAGAACAGGGAGAACAGGGCGACCCCCGCGACCAGCTCATTGCGATGTCGCTGGTTGACCGCTTCGCCACGGCGGAAGGCGGCCCGATTATTGAGCGTGGTGACGACGCGAAAGCTGCCGGAGATGAGCCCAAATCCTAGCCAGAGGATGAGCGTGCTATGGGATACCACATCCCATAGCACGGCGGTGAGTATCAGGGCGTTGACGAGGTTGACCAGCACGGCAGGGATGGAGCTGGCGTAGATCTGCCGGACCTGCTCGGCTTTTAGCTGCTGCTGAACTTCATCCCCGAGCCGGAATGAGGATTCCGCCGGTGGTACCGCTGACGTCATAAAAACCTCATCGATAAGAAAATCACCTATAACTAAAAAGGATGTGCCTCCCGGGGTGAAAAAGCAAGGCGCCGCTAGCTCTGGCGCTTGGACATTCACCGGCGAGCAGGTAGCCTTGTTCCACTTACAGGATTTCAGAGGTGTGCAGTGGCAGAGCAGACGATCAACCTCTCCGTCGGCGGCATGAGCTGTGCCGGCTGTGTGGCTTCGGTGGAGAAGGCTCTCAAGGCGGTTCCCGGCGT
>JBFFRO010000163.1:0-4691 GCA_041572995.1 Thiohalomonadaceae bacterium | reverse complement strand
GTGGTCACCGCCAAGGCCCGCTCCACCATCCGCCACTTCCTCAAGAACCTGCGCGATGACGAGTCCGCCGAGCTGGGCAGTCGCCTGCTCGGCAAGGCGCTGGAGGCGATGGGGACCAGCCTCGATGAACTGGCGGAGGAGCGCATCGGGCAGGTGCTGGGTGAGATGGGGCTGGAGACGATGCAGGAGCTGACCCAGCAGATCGGCCTGGGCAATCGCAATGCGCCGCTGTCGGCCCGCGCCCTGGTGGGCGAAGAGGAGGGCGTCGCCGACGGCAGTGCGCCGCGGCCGCTGGTCATCCAGGGTACCGAGGGTACGGTAGTGAGCTTCGCCCGCTGCTGCCGACCGATCCCGGGTGACGAGGTCATCGGTCACCTCAGCTCCGGCCGCGGTCTGGTAATCCACACCCGACAGTGCAAGAACGCGGTGGATGTGCGCAAGCACCCGGAGAACTGGCTGGATGTGAACTGGGAGAAGGGGGTCGAGGGGGAGTTCCCGGTGGAGATCCGCATCGATGTGAGCAACCGCCGCGGCGTGCTGGCGACGGTGGCCGCGGCGGTGGCCGAGAGCGGCGCCAATATCGACAACGTCGGCATCGACGAGCGCGACGGCCTCCATTCCAGCATCGCCCTCACCCTGGCGGTGCAGGACCGCGCCCACCTGGCGCGCATCATGCGTCGCCTGCGCACCATCGACGATGTCATTCGAATCAACCGCAGCAAGGGCTAGCGACAGAAGGAGTCACCCATGGCACGAGAAATCATCCACACCGACAAGGCCCCGCAGGCCATCGGCACCTACTCCCAGGCGGTCAAGGTGGGCAGCACCGTCTACCTCTCCGGTCAGATCCCGCTGGTGCCGGAAACCATGGAGCTCATCGAGGGGGATATGGCAGCGCAAATCCGCCGCGTCTTCGACAATCTCTCCGCGGTGGCCGAGGCGGCCGGTGGCTCGCTGGCCGATGTCGCCAAGCTCAACATCTTTCTTACCGACCTGGGCCACTTCCCGCTGGTCAACGAGGTGATGGCCGAGTACTTCCAGCAGCCCTATCCGGCCCGTGCCGCCATCGGCGTCGCTGCCCTGCCCAAGGGCTCGGCGGTGGAGATGGACGGCGTGCTCGAGCTGGGCTGATCGCCCGGTGGCGGGGATGGAGTCCCTGGCCGAACGCCCCGTCACCGAGCTGAAGGGGGTAGGCCCCAAGCAGGCGGAGAAACTCGCCGCGCTGGGGCTCAACACCCTTCAGGACCTGCTCTTCCACCTGCCGCTGCGCTACCAGGACCGCACCCGCATCAGCCCCATCGGCACCCTGCGCCACGGTGACCAGGTGGTCATCGAGGGGGAGGTGCAACTCACCGAGGTGAAGTTCGGTCGCCGCCGCTCGCTGCTCTCGCGTATCAGCGACGGTACCGGCAGCATCACCCTGCGTTTCTTCCACTTCAGCAAGGCCCAGCAACAGGGGTTGGCACGGGGCGCGCGCATTCGCTGCTTCGGCGAGGCGCGCCGTGGCGCCGCCACCCTGGAGATGGTGCACCCCGAGTATCGCCTGGTGGGCGACGAGGCTGCCGCGGTGGAGGAGAGTCTCACCCCCATCTACCCGGCCGGCGACGGCATCCAGCAGCCTACCCTGCGTCGCCTCACCGACCAGGTGCTGGCGCTGTTGCAGCGCACGCCCGGTCTGTTGCCCGATCTGCTGCCGCCGGAGCTGATCCCGGACCTGCCCTCACTGCACGACTCGCTGCTGTTGCTGCACCGCCCGCCCCCCGATGTCTCGCTGGAGGCGTTGCGCGAGGGCCAGCACCCGGCGCAGCAGCGGCTGGTCTTCGAGGAGTTGCTGGCCCACCACCTGAGCCTGCGCAAGCTGCGCCACCAGGCGCAGCAACACGAGGCGCCGCCACTGGTCGGCGACGGCGGCCTGCGCGAACGTTTCACTGCTGCGCTGCCCTTCGAGCTGACCGGCGCCCAGCGGCGTGTGGTCGCCGAGTGTGCCGCCGATATGGGCGAGGCGACGCCGATGCAGCGTCTGGTGCAGGGCGATGTGGGCTCGGGCAAGACCGCGGTGGCGGCGCTGGCGGTGCTGCAGGCGGTGGAGGCGGGCTTCCAGGCGGCAGTGATGGCGCCCACCGAGTTGCTGGCCGAGCAGCACTACCGCAACTTCTCCGCCTGGCTGGAACCGCTGGGACTGGAGGCGGTGTGGCTCTCCGGCCGGCTCAAGGGCAAGGCCCGCAACGAGGCGCTGGCGGCCATCGCCAGCGGTGCGGCGCTGGTGGTCGGCACCCACGCCCTGTTCCAGGATGAGGTGGCCTTCGATGAGCTGGGGCTGGTGGTGGTGGATGAGCAGCACCGCTTCGGTGTGCACCAGCGCCTGGCACTGCGCGAGAAGGGGGCCGCGGGCGGACGCTACCCGCACCAGCTGATCATGACCGCCACCCCCATCCCCCGCACCCTGGCGATGACCGCCTATGCCGACCTGGATGTCTCGGTGATCGACGAGTTGCCGCCGGGGCGTACCCCGGTGGAGACAGTGGTGCTGCCCGAGGACCGCCGCGCCAAGGTGATCGAGCGGGTGCGCCATGCCTGCGCCAGCGAGAGCCGCCAGGCCTATTGGGTCTGCACCCTGATCGAGGAGTCGGAGTCGCTGCAGGCCAGTGCCGCCGAGGATACCGCCGCGGAGTTGGCCGCGGCCCTGCCGGAGCTGCGTGTGGGCCTGGTCCATGGCCGCCTCAAGCCGGAGGAGAAGGAGGCGGTGATGGCCGCCTTCAAGGCCGGCGAGCTGCAGTTGCTGGTGGCCACCACGGTGATCGAGGTGGGGGTGGATGTGCCCAACGCCAGCCTGATGATTATCGAGAACGCGGAGCGCCTGGGCCTGGCCCAGCTGCACCAGCTGCGCGGGCGGGTCGGTCGCGGTGCGGCCAGGAGCAGTTGCGTGCTGCTCTACCACGGCAACCTCTCCGGCAATGCCCGTGAACGCCTGGGCATCATGCGCGAGAGCAACGATGGCTTTGTCATCGCTCGCAAGGACCTGGAGCTGCGCGGTCCCGGTGAGGTGCTGGGCACCCGCCAGACCGGTATGCTGCAACTGCGTATCGCCGACCTGCAGCGCGACGAGGCGTTGCTGGCACCGGTGGCCGAGGCGGCGGCGCGACTGCTGGCCCGTGAGCCGGCGCTGGGCGATGCCCTGATCCGCCGCTGGTTGGGGGTGAAGGAGCGTTACGGCGCGGTATAATGGCGCGCAAAGCGAGGCTCCATGCAGGAACATTACGGTAAACACAAACAGGAACCGGAGTGGCGGGCGGCCCGCTGCCTGCGCCGCGGCGAACTCTCCGACTCGCGCCGTGGCTGGCTGCTGGATCGCTCCTCGCTCACCCGTCGCCTGCAGGGCGCCTGCGACGGTGAATTCAGCGTTCGCGTGCTGGGGCAAGGCTGGGCCTCGCCCATGCACAGCGAGGCGCGTGCCCTGGGTATCCCGCTCAACCAGCGGGTGTGGCGTCGCCAGGTACAGCTCTGCTGCGACGGTCGCCCCTGGGTCTTCGCCCGCACTCTCATTCCCCTCAAGACGCTGCACGGCCCCCAGGGCCGGCTGCTACACCTGGGCAGCCGCCCGCTGGGTGCGGTGCTGTTTGCCGACCCGCGCATGCGCCGCGGCCCGGTGGAGGTGGCCAGGCTGGGCCCCGGCTCACGCCTGCACCGGGCCGCGGCCACCGGTACTGATGAGCTGGGTACCATCTGGGGGCGCCGCTCGCTGTTCCAGCTGGGCGGCTCGCCACTGCTGGTGGCGGAGTTTTTCCTCGGCGACCCCTGGCCGAGTGAGGGGGCGTGAGATGAAGCCCGCGCAGATCCTGCAGGGTCTCGGCCCCTATCTCCGCTGGATGCGGCTGGACCAGCCGGCCGACCTGATGCTGCTCATCTGGCCGCTGCTGTGGGCCTCCTTCGCCGCCACCTCCGGCGCCCCCTCCATGGCTGCCCTGCTGCTATTGGCACTGGCCTCGCTGGCGCTGCGTTGCGCCGCCTGGCTGTTCAACGACCTGATGGAGTCCCGCCTGCTGCGTATCGCCCCCGAGTCCTATGTGGCGGCGGGCGAACTGAGCCCGCGCCGGGTGCTGGAGATGATTGCCGTGCTGCTGCTGCTGGGCCTGCTGCTGCTTGCTCCGCTGCCGATCGAGGTGTGGTACTTCGCCCCCGCGGCCCTGGTTGCGCCGCTGCTCTTTCCCTTCCTCAAGCGCCGCAGCTACCTGGTGCAGTTGCTGCTGGCAGCCGGCAGCGCCTGGGTGGTGCCCATGGCCTATGCTGCCCAGGGCGTGCTGCCGGGCAAGGCCGGCTGGCTGCTCTACGTGGTGGCCCTTTGCTGGGGCCTCTCGGGCCAGTTGCTGCAGGCCGCGCCACGTGCCGAGCGCGAACAGAAGGTGGGGGTACACTCTATGGCCCAGCTCTTCGGCCCTCTGACACTGTTCTGGGTGTTCGGCCTGCAGCTGGGGGGGCTGGTCGCGCTGTTGTTGATCGGGCAGCAGTTGGAGCTGGGGGTGTTTCACGCCATCGGCCTGGCGGCGGCGCTGGGTCTGAGTGCCCATCAGCTGTGGCTGCTCTATCCGGGGCTGGAAGGGGTGGCGGCACGGGTTTACCGCCTCAACCACTGGTGGGGGCTGGCGGTGTTTTGCGCGCTCTTTTTCCCCTATTTGTGCGGCTGCGGCCTGCCC
>JBFFRO010000162.1:0-4702 GCA_041572995.1 Thiohalomonadaceae bacterium | reverse complement strand
GCTTCAGCCAGAAAGCGGCTGCTGAGCTGCTCGAGGAGGCGTTGAGCCTGGAGAACAGCACCCAGGTGCGGATGATGCTCAACGGCGCCTTGGAAGAGGCGGGTCTGGGTGGCCTAGTCAGGGCGGGGCGCTAGTAGCGGGGGCGCTATGGATACGCTGACCCATACCCTGGGCGGGGCCCTGCTGGGCCGGGCCCTGGCCGACCGGAGCCCGCTGAGCACCCGCCGGGCGGTGTGGGTGGGGGCGATTGCCGGGGCCTTCCCCGACAGTGATTTCATCCTGCGTTTTTTCACCGACCCGCTGACCTTTCTCAACCTGCATCGCGGGGTGACTCACTCACTGATCCTGCTGCCGCTGTGGGCCTGGCTGCTGTCGCTGATCTTCGCCCTGGTGCATCGACGTGGTTCCAGTGCGTGGCGTGACTATTTCCTGCTCGCCTCGCTGGCGATCCTGCTGCACATTGCCTTCGATGCGGTGACCTCCTTCGGTACCCAGGTGCTAGCCCCCTTCAGTGACTGGAAGGCGAGCTGGCCCACCACCTTTATCATCGATCCCATCTTCAGCGGTATCCTTATCGTTGGCCTGGTTGCCGCATGGCGGGCGGGGATGGAGGATGCCCGGCGCGGCACGCAGCGTGCCCGTATCGCGCTCTGGGGGCTGCTGGCCTACCAGCTGTTCCTCGGCCTGCAGTGGTGGAGTGCGCTGGAGGTGGCCCGGGAGTCACTGCGGGCCGAGAGCCTCTTCAGCGACAGCATTGAACTGGCGGCCCTGCCGCAGCCCTTCTCTCCCTTCCACTGGAAGCTTGTGGCCCGTGACGGTGAGCGTTATCACGTCGCCTATCTGGGACTGGAACGTGAGCTGGCCCCGGCGGCGGTGGCCGATGATGACGGCATGCTTTCCCGGCTGTGGGGCCTCTATCAGCCGGCCGAGGCGCTGAGTTGGGAGTCCAGCAGCCTCTTCGGCGAGGGCGGAGAGGTGGCACGCGCCGTCTGGGAGAGCGAGCCCTTCGCCCCGGCACGCCGCTTCCTGGTCCTGCCGCGCTTGTTCGAGGTGGAGCGGCGCGAGGAGGGACTCTGCCACTGGTTCAGCGACCAGCGCTTCGATCTGCGTGAGATCCGGGCACCGTTTCTTTTCGGGGTGTGTGACAGCGGGGTTGGGCCGCGCCTTTATCGCCGCAGCGGTGGACAGCTGAGCGCGCTGGACTAGCCCCGGGAGGGCTGCTCGTAGAGAGTGCGGCTTGCCTCGTCGGCCCAGGTAAGGGCCTCGAGGTAGTGGCTGCGATAGCCGCTGATATCGACCCCCAGCTCCTTGAGCAGGACATAGTCGCCGCGCTCATAGGCGGTGACCCCGGCTAGCATTTGTCCCATCGCTCCCTCGTGGTCGATGAGCGCCAATTTGATCTCGGTGGAGAGGGGCATGGCATCCAGCAGTTCATCCATGGGCTGGTCCATCAGCGCATCGAGCACCGAGAAGAGGCCGACGGTAAAGCCCTGTTCACGGTTGAGCCCGCGGCGCTCAGCGACCAGCAGCTCGCAGAAGCGGGCACGCAGCAGGGCGGTGGTCATCAGCTCGCGCGGCTTGTCGGTACTGCTCTTGCTCATCAGCATCAGGCTGAGCCAGTTTTTGATGTTAATCAGTCCCAGCAGCAGGATTGCCTGGTGGATGGAGTCCACCTCGCGGCGCAGGGCGAAGGTGGCGCAGTTGATGTAGCGCAGCAGCCGGTAGCTGAGGGTGACGTTCTTGCTGATCAGCGACTCAAGCTCGGCGACCTGCACCTTGGGGTCCTGAACCTTGCTCAGCAGGTTCATGATCGCAAGCCGATTGCTCGGCAGTGGCTTGCCGCTGATGATCTTCGGTTCACAGAAGAAGTAGCCCTGGAACAGGTCGAAGCCCAGATCGTGGCAGTACTGGTACGCCTCCTGGCTTTCGACCTTCTCTGCCAGCACCTTGAGGCCACGGCCCTGATAGTCGGCCAGCAGCTCGGGCAACTGTTCGCGGGCGGTCAGGGTGAGGTCAATCTTGACCACATCGGCATGCTCCAGCAGCGGCAGGCGCGCCTCGTCATGCTCGAAATCATCCAGGGCAATCTTGAAGCCCTCGTGGCGCAGGCGGGCGACGCCGCTGAGGGTGAGGGGGTCGGCGGCGATATTCTCCAGCAGCTCCAGCACCACCTGCTCGCTGGTGAAGGGTAGCGGATGCGCGCCGACGAAGAAGGCTCGGGGCAGGTTGATATAGGCCGGGCTGCTGCCAACGATGCTCTCCAGCCCCAGCTCCATGAAGGTGTTGATGATTACCTGGGTGGAGGCGTGTTCCCCGTCCTCAAACTCGGCCCGGTTATCAAGTCCATCCCTGTACAACAGCTCATAGGCCACGACGCTGAGGTCGCGGTCATAGATGGGCTGGCGGCCGATGTACAGATCCTCTACTACCGGGGCGGTCATGCCTCGTTAATCCATGTGGTTGAAGGGGTCGCAGTCGCGAGGGGCAACGCGACGTAGGCGTTTGCCGACATCAGAGCATACCACTCTTACCCATGGGGTGTAGAGCGCCTAGGCAAACAGGGCCAGCAGTTCGCTGGCCTTGCCGCGCTGCTGGCCCTTGCAGCTGATGTTGCGCTGGACGCTGAAGAAGCTGAGGCTGTCGACACCGGCCTGGCGATAGAGCTGGCGGCTCTCGGCGGTGCTGTGGTTGGAGACCAGTACCGGTATGCCGTTGTCGGCATTGCTGCGGGCTAGTTCGGCCAGCTGCTGCTGCTGGGCCATGGAGAAGCCGCCGGCGCTGTAGCTGGTGAAGTTGGCGGAGCTGGAGAGCGGCACGTAGGGCGGATCGCAGTAGATCACATCCCCCGCCTCGCTGCGGCTCATGGTTTCACTGAAGCACTGGGTGACGAACTCGGCGCGCTGGGCCTGGCGGTGGAAGGCCAGCATCTCCTCGCGCGGGAAGTAGGGGCGCTTGTAGCGGCCGAAGGGGACGTTGAAGCGCCCCTTGGCGTTGTAGCGGCAGAGGCCGTTGAAGCCGTGGCGGTTGAGGTAGATGAACAGGGCGGCGCGCAGGTAGGGGTTGGCGGGACCGTCCATGTTGAAGTTCTCGCGGTGCTCGTAGTACTTCGCCTCGTTGTTGTGGCTGCCGTCGAAGTAGGGGCGCAGGGAGTCGATAAAATCCAGCCCCTCATCGCGAATGATGGTGTAGAGGTTGATGAGGTCCGGGTTGTTGTCGCTGAGCAGGTAGGCGTCGTAGTTGCTGTTGAGGAACAGCGCGCCAGAGCCGACGAAGGGCTCGACCAGGCGCCGGTGGCCTTCATCGCGGGGGAGCTTGTTCCTCACCCTGTCGATGATGCGGAACTTGTTGCCCGCCCACTTGAGAAAGGGGCGGACCGGCTCGGCGCGCTTGTTGGAGGCCACTAGGCGCTCAACTCCTTGATAAAGACCTTGGAACGGCGCTGGTAGTTATACAGACTTTGGCGTTCCACCGGAAGCGCATCAAGCTCGGCGGCGGCAAAGCCGCGCTCCTGGAACCAGTGTGCGGTGCGGGTGGTGAGCACGAACAGCCGGCGGACGCCCATGCGAGCCGCCTCACGCTGCAGGTAGTCGAGCAGAGCCTCGCCGCGGCCCTCTTTGCGGTAGTCCGGGTGGACAGCGAAGGCGGCCATCTCGCCCACCTCGCCGTAGGGGTAGAGGGCGGCACAGGCCACGGCCATGCCGTCGCGCTCGACTACGGTGAAGTGATGGATCTCCATCTCCAGACGCTCGCGTGAGCGGCGTACCAGGATCTCCTCCTGCTCCAGCGGCTCCAGCAGTTCGAGGATGCCACCCACATCATCGATGCTGGCCGGGCGGATGTCCTCATAGGCATCGGCGGTAATCAGCGTGCCGATGCCATCGCGGGTGAACAGCTCCAGCAGCAGCGAGCCGTCGACATGGCGGTCGATGATATGAGCACGATGAATGCCCTGAGCACAGGCATAGACGCAGCTGCTTAGGCAGCGCGCCAGCACATCGGGCAGGTTGCTCTCGTGCTCCAGTAGCTCCTGAGCGGCGGCAGGGCTGAGCTCACGGATGAGGGCACCGTCGGCATCGAGCACGCCGGGGCCATCGAGCATGTAGATGAGCTTGTCGGCCCCCAGCTGTGTGGCCGCAGCGGTGGCCACATCCTCGGCGCTGAGGTTGAACACCTCGCCGGTCGGCGAATAGCCGACGGGGGAGAGCAGTACCAGCGAGCCGTCATCCAGGCGGCTGCGGACGGCCTCTGCGTCGATGCGCCGCACCTCGCCGGTGTGCAGGTAGTCCACCCCCTCGCGTATCCCCAGTGGCTGGGCGGTAACGAAGTTGCCGGAGCTGACGCGGATACGGGCACCGGCCATGGGTGAGTTGGCCAGGCCCATGGAGAGCAGTGCCTCGATCTCCACCCGCACGCTGCCGGCGGCGTCCTTGACGCAGGCCAGTGCCTCGTCATCGGTGATGCGCAGGCCATTCACATACTCGAAGCCGGCCCCGCGCTCACGCAGCCGGGCCTCGACCTGCGGGCGTGCCCCGTGCACCAGCACTAGACGCACCCCCAGGCTGTTGAGCAATGCCAGGTCGTGCACCAGCGCCGCGAACTGCTTCTCCGCAATCAACTCCCCGCCGAAGGCGACCACGAAGGTGCGCCCGCGAAAGGCGTTAATGTATGGTGAAGAGTTACGGAACCAGTGGACGAAGTTCCG
>JBFFRO010000161.1:0-4764 GCA_041572995.1 Thiohalomonadaceae bacterium | reverse complement strand
TGGGACGGTATAATCCCCCCATCTTGAGAAACCACCGAGACCAGAGCGATGAGTGACCAGGCCTTTCGAACCGAACGCGACAGCATGGGCGAGCTGCAGGTGCCCGCCGACGCCCTCTATGCGGCACAGACCCAACGCGCGGTGGAGAACTTCCCCATCTCCGGCATCCCGCTACCGCGCCGTCAGATCCAGGCCCTGGGACTGATCAAGGCCGCCTGTGCCCGTGCCAACGTGGAGCTGGGGCTGATGGAGTCGGCCACCGCCGAGGCCATTGTCGGTGCCGCCCTCGCGGTGGCCGACGGCCACCACGATGAGCACTTCCCGCTGGATATCTTCCAGACCGGCTCCGGCACCTCCTCCAACATGAACACCAACGAGGTGGTCGCCCACCTCGCCAGCGAGTCTCTGGGCACGACCGTGCACCCCAACGACCACGTCAACATGGGCCAGAGCTCCAACGACGTCTTCCCCAGCGCCATCCACGTGGCCGCCGCCCTGGCCCTGGAGGAAACCCTGCTGCCGGCGCTGGAACACCTGCATGTGAGCCTGGAGCGCCGCGCCGAGGAGCTGAAAGATACGGTCAAGACCGGCCGCACCCACCTGATGGACGCCATGCCAGTGACCCTGGGCCAGGAGATCGGCGGCTGGGCGGCGCAGGTGCGCAACGGCATCGAACGTCTAAAGGGCGTGAGGCTGCGCCTGCACGCCCTGACCCTGGGCGGCACCGCCGTCGGTACCGGCATCAACACCCCGGCCGAGTTCGGCGCCGGGGTCGCGGCCCAGCTGACCGAGCTCACCGGCATCCCCTTCGAGCCCATGGGCAACTTCTTCGAGGGACTCTCCAGCCAGGACACCGCACTGGAGCTCTCCGGCCAGCTGAAGACCGTGGCCGCCTCGCTGATGAAGATCGCCAACGACCTGCGCTGGATGAACTCCGGCCCCCTGGCCGGCCTCGGCGAGATCGCCCTGCCGGCACTGCAGCCCGGCTCATCCATCATGCCCGGCAAGGTCAACCCGGTGATCCCCGAGGCGGTGATGATGGTCTGCGCCCAGGTCACCGGCAACGACGCGGCTATCGCCTGCGGTGCCCAGCACGGCAACTTCCAGCTCAACGTGATGCTGCCGATGATCGCCCACAACCTGCTGCAGTCCATCGAGATCCTTGGCAATGCCTCGCGCGTACTCGCCGACAAGGCGGTGGACGGCTTTATCGTCAACGACGAGCAGCTCAAGGCGGCCCTGGAGCGCAACCCCATTCTGGTTACCGCCCTCAACCGCGTCATCGGCTACGAGAAGGGCGCGGCCATCGCCAAGCGCGCCTACGCCGAGGGCCGCGCTGTGATCGATGTGGCCGAGGAGGAGACCGAGCTCAGCCGCGCCGAACTGGCGAAGCTGCTGGACCCGGCGGCGCTGACCCGTGGTGGTATTCAGGGCTAGCGACAACGCTGGACACCCCCCCTCCCTTCTGGTTATATGGATTCCAATAACAGCTTGGTTCAAAAGTAAACTTAAGCAACGTAAGGAGGAGAGATGTCCGATATCAAACTGGTGGATGTGACCATCCACATCGATCAAGACGCCGACAAAGAGACCCGTGACAAGGTCGAGGCCGCACTGCGCAATGTTGACGGCGTGGTCAGCGTACACATGCCGGAAAACGAGCCGCACCTGGTGGTGGTCGAGTACAATCCGGATGCGACCAAATCCACCGTGCTGCTCGCCGCGGCTCGCGAGATCGTCATTCACGCCGAGCTCATCGGGCTGTAAGGACGCGACACCCTCGTCGCGCCACCCACTCGGGGCGACGCGACGGAGGTGCCACTGCCCATGCGCGGACTCCTGTTTGCGGTTGTCTTCTGCGCCCTATCTCTGCTTATCGCCGAGGCTGTGGCCACGCTGCTGCTTAGCCTCGAACTCATCCATCCCCACGAACACGATGAGGCCCACGGCCTGATCATGCTGATTATGCTGGCCCTCTACCTGGGCTACGCGCCGCGCTTTCCCAAGGATTTCGAGCACCACGACCACCACTAGTGGAGTTCGTGCATCATCCCCTCGGCCTGCTGCAGACGCACAGCAATCACCCGCAGCCCCAGCAACTCCACCCAGCCCGATGAGCGACCATCGTCGGCACCCAGAAACTCGAAGCGATAGAGACGATGGAAACGGATGCGGCCATCGCCGCCGCGCTTGAGGCGCAGCCGCTGCATGGCGATGCTCTCATCCAGCAACTGCAGGGCGTAGCGCTCGCAGCCGTTGCGCGCCGCACGCAGGGCCTGCTCATGGGCTCGCATGGCGTTGTACCAATAGGCCGCCAGCAGCGCGACGACGATGATCAGTAGTGCCTCCAAGGCGCTCTCCGTCTCTAAGGGGAATGTTCTACCAGCACCGAATGGTCCATAATTACGCCCACACTGACAAGCTCGAGTCTCCCATGAACGTATCGCAACTGCAGGGCACCACGCTGGATGAGTGGGTCGCCAGGGCCCGTTCCCTGGAGACCTTCCGCGGCGAAGACGGCCAGCTCTATTACCACCCGGGCCACAACCTGCCGCCGCGCCAGTGGCGCCCCAGCCACTACTGGTCACAGGGTGGGCCACTGCTGGAGGAGAAGCACATCGACCTCAACTGGGACACCGAGGGAGACCGCCAGTGGTCTGCCTCCTGCGAGCCCGATATCCTCGCCCAGGGCACCACCCTGCTGGAGGCGGCGATGCGCGCCGTCGTCGCCGCCCACTACGGCGAACAACTCCCCGAATAAGAAAGGCATGCCATTGGACACCATCACCCTGACCCGCCCCGATGACTGGCACCTGCACCTGCGCGATGGCGACGCCCTCAAGGCCGTGGCCCCGCATACCGCCGCGCAGTTCGCCCGCGCCATCGTCATGCCCAACCTCAAGCCGCCGGTAATCACCACCGAGCAGGCCCTGGCCTACCGTGAACGGGTACTGGCCGCACTGCCTGCAGGCAGTCGCTTCGAGCCGCTGATGACCCTCTACCTTACCGACAATACCCCGCCGGAGGAGATCGAACGGGCGGTGGCCAGCGGCCAGGTGAAGGCGGTTAAACTTTACCCGGCCGGAGCCACCACCAACTCCGACTCGGGGCTGACCGATATCCGCAAGGCCTATCCCACCCTGGAGCGGATGGCCGAGCTGGGGCTGCCGCTACTGGTGCACGGTGAGGTGACCGACCCGGCGGTGGATGTTTTCGATCGCGAGGCGGAGTTCCTGAAACAGGTGCTGGGGCCGCTGCTGGAGCGCTACCCGCAGCTAAAGGTGGTGGCCGAACACATCACCACCGCCGATGCCGCCGAGTTCGTGCTCGGCGCCGGCGATACGGTGGGCGCCACCATCACCCCCCAGCACCTGCTGCTCAACCGCAACGCCATGCTGGTCGGCGGCATGCACCCCCACCACTACTGCCTGCCGGTGCTCAAGCGCGAGCGCCACCGCGAGCGGCTGGTGGAGGTGGCTACCTCCGGCAACCCGAAGTTCTTCCTCGGCACCGACTCGGCGCCGCACGCCCAAGGGGCCAAGGAGAGCAGCTGTGGCTGCGCCGGCATCTACTCGGCGCACGCCGCCATCGAGCTCTACGCCGAGGCCTTCGAGCGGGCCGGTGCACTGGAGAAACTGGAGAGCTTCGCCAGCTTCCACGGCGCCGACTTCTACGGCCTGCCGCGCAACGCCGAGACCATCACCCTGAAACGGGAGCCGTGGGAGGTGCCCGCCGATTACCCCTTCGGCGAGCAGAAGCTGGTGCCGTTCATGGCCGGGCAGACGCTCAACTGGAAGCTGGCGGGCTAGAGCCTACTCCACCTCCACCAGCCGATACCCCAACCGGCGCAACTGCGCCAGAAGCCCTGTCTCGCCGGGCAGGTGCAGGGCGCCGATGGCGATAAAGGCATCGCCCTCGGCCAGGCGTGGGCGCAGCCGCTCCAACATTCGCCGGTTGCGCACATCCACCAGTTGCACCATCCAGCGACGCAGGCTGTCGCTGGCGTTGCGCTCTAACTCCGCCTCGGTGATCGCCACCAGCGCCGCCAGGTCGTCGTCGGCATAGGCGCGGATCATTGCCTCCATCTGCTCGGCCTGGCGCGGCAGCTCATCCAGAGCCATCTCCAGCAGCTCCAGCTGCTCCTCCAGGGAGAGCGTGGAAAACACCGCCAGCTGTTCCTGCATACTCTCCAGCCCGTACAGGGCAAGCCCCATACTGCGTCCACGCTGGTAGAGCACCAGGTCAAGGAAGCGACCATCGTTGGCTGGCGGCATACTCAGGGTCATCAACGCCGCCCACGGATGCATGCGTGCGGCCGCCGTCTCCGGAACATGATGCGCGGCCAGCGCCTCGACACAACGGCGGTACTGAGGCTCACTGAGCAACTCGGCCAGGCCGCTCCCCACCGGCGCGAACATGGCACCGCTCACCGCCAGCGGATCGATGGCTCCGAAGTCCAGCTCCAGGGTGAGGCTGCGGCTGGCCTCCAGCGCCTGCTGCACGGCCGGGGAGAGACGGCTCACCCGCGCATCGTCACTGTGCAGGGTGCCCAGCAGGTGGCCCAGCGTACGCTCGCCATCGGCCGCATCGATACGCCAGAACAGCCCCTCGGCGGACAGTGCTGGGGCCAGCAGCAGCCACAGCGCGGCCAGCCCTACCTTCATCAGTGAACCTCGCATACGCCCTCCAGGTTGACGCTCCATCATCGCAAATCCTTCCCTGATCCGTTAAGCTTTAAACGATGTTACCCGATGAAGAAAAACC
>JBFFRO010000160.1:0-4769 GCA_041572995.1 Thiohalomonadaceae bacterium | reverse complement strand
TAGCCTTGTTCCACTTACAGGATTTCAGAGGTGTGCAGTGGCAGAGCAGACGATCAACCTCTCCGTCGGCGGCATGAGCTGTGCCGGCTGTGTGGCTTCGGTGGAGAAGGCTCTCAAGGCGGTTCCCGGCGTGGAGAGCGCCGAGGTGAACTTCGCCGGGCACAGCGCCCGGGTGAAGGGGGATGTGAGTGCCGAGACCCTGATCCAGGCGGTCATCGATGCCGGCTACGAGGCCGCCGAGATGAAGGACCTGGAACGTGAGCAGGCCGAGCGCGAACTGCGCGAGGCAGCGGCCTACCGGCGCAAGCTGCGCCAGGCGGCGGTGGCCGCGGTGGTGGGCTTTCCGCTGATGGGCAGCTCCATGGCCGGCTGGCTGCCGACGCTGGAGGCCTCGCCGCTGACTTGGTTCGTTATCGGTTTTATCACCCTGTTGGTGATGATCTACAGCGGCGGCCACTTTTTCAGCGGCGCCTGGAAGCAGCTGCGTCACCGTGCCGCCAACATGGATACCTTGATTGCCATGGGCACCGGCGCGGCCTGGCTCTACTCCATGGCGGTGCTGCTTTTCCCCGAGCAGTTGCCCAGCCTCGCCCGCCACGCCTACTTCGAGGCGGCCAGCATGATCATCGCCCTGGTCAATTTCGGCTCGGCCATGGAGCTGCGTGCTCGCGGCAAGAGCTCGGAGGCAATCAAGCGCCTCATCGGCCTGCAGCCGAAAACAGCGCGGGTGGTGCGCGAGGGTCAGGAGCTGGATGTGCCGGTGATCGAGGTGGGGCTGGGCGAGACCCTGCGGGTGCGTCCCGGTGAGCGCATCCCGGTGGACGGGGCGGTGCTGGAGGGAGACTCCTTCGTCGATGAATCCATGCTCAGCGGTGAGCCGCTGCCGGTGGCGAAAAAGGCGGGTGATGCCCTGACCGGCGGCACCATTAACGGCCAGGGGACGCTGCTCTATCGTGCCGAGCGCATCGGCAGCGAGACGGTGCTGGCGCGCATCATCGAGCTGGTGCGCGAGGCCCAGGGGGGCAAGCCGCCCATCAGTCGACTGGTGGATCGCGTTGCCGGGGTCTTCGTGCCGGCGGTAGTGGCGATTGCGGTGCTGACCTTCATCATCTGGATGCTCGTCGGCCCCGAGCCGCGTCTGGGTTACGCGGTGGTGGCAGCGATGACCGTGCTGGTAATCGCCTGCCCCTGTGCTCTGGGGTTGGCTACCCCCATCTCCATCATGCTCGGCGTCGGCAAGGCGGCCGAGGTCGGTGCGCTGATCCGTAACGGCGAGGCGCTGCAGGGGCTCGCCGGGGTCACCACCGTGGTGCTGGATAAGACCGGCACCGTCACCGAGGGTAAGCCCCGGCTGGTCGATATCGTTCCCTTCCACGGCGCCGATGCCGAGCAGTTGCTGGCCATCGCCGCCACCGTGGAGGCTGGCTCCGAGCACCCGCTGGGGGCGGCCATCGTTGCCGAGGCCGAGGCGCGCGGACTCGAGCGCCTGGAGAGTCATGATTTCGAGGCCATCGGTGGTCACGGGGTCTCGGCGATGATGAATCAGCAACGTGTGCGCATCGGCAACCGTGAGTTGATGGAGGCCAACGGCGTCTTTCTCGGTCATCTGGCCGAAGAGGGAGAGCGTCTGGCGGCCGAGGGCAAGACCCCGGTGTTCATGGGCATGAACACCACCGGCGCGGCACTGTTCGGTATCGCCGATCCGATTCGAGAGGATTCGGTCGCGGCGGTGGCGCGGCTTCGCGCCCAGGGGATCAAGGTGGCGCTGCTCACCGGCGATCACCCGCTGGCGGCCGAGGTGGTGGCCCGCGCCATCGCCGCCGATGGCGTGGTCGCCCAGGTGCGCCCGGAGGAGAAGGAGCAGTTTGTCTCCGTGCTGCAGGAGAAGGGCGAGCGGGTGGTGATGGTCGGCGACGGTATTAATGATGCCCCGGCCCTGGCCCGCGCCGACATCGGTATCGCCATGGGCGGCGGTACCGATATCGCCATCGAGTCGGCCGACATCACCCTGATGCGCAACTCCCTGCACGGGGTGGCTGATGTGATCGCCGTCTCCCACGCGACCCTGAAAAATATCAAGCAGAACCTCTTCGGTGCCTTTATCTACAACAGCCTCGGTATTCCCATCGCCGCCGGCCTGTTGTTCCCCTTCACCGGTCTTCTGCTCAACCCGATGATCGCCGGCGCCGCCATGGCCATGTCCTCGGTGACCGTGGTCAGTAACGCGAACCGCTTACGTGGCTTCAAGGTGGAGCGTTGAGGTCGAACCCGGAATGATTGAGCCGGCGACCATACTGCTGACCCTCGGGCTGGTGCTGCTGCTGGGGCTAACAACCAATGCCATCGGCCGACTAACCCGTCTGCCGCGGGTGACGCTGTTGCTCTGCTTCGGTTTTGCCATCGGCCCCGAGGGGTTCAAGTTCCTGCCCACACACACCGAGCTCTGGTTTGAACTGGCCGCCGATATGGCGCTGGTGATGGTCGGTTTTCTGCTTGGTGAGCAGTTCACCCGGAAGCAGATGCGTCATCATGGCCGTGAGGTGCTGGTGATCTCCCTGAGTGCGGTGATTGCCACCTGCCTGGTGGTTTCCGCTGGGCTGCACCTGGTGCTGGACTTGCCTCTGGAGGCGGCGTTGCTCTTTGGTGCCATCGCCTCCTCCACCGCTCCAGCAGCAACGCTGGATGTAGTGCATGAGAACGGTGCCATGGGGCCTTTCTCGCACACTCTGCTGGGGGTGGTGGCGGTGGACGATGCATGGGGCTTGGTGCTCTTCAGTCTGGCACTGGTCGCGATTGGCGCGAACGGCGGCAGTACCGATCTGTTCGTACCGTTGGCCCACGGCTTTCATGATATTGGCGGTGCACTGTTGCTGGGGGTAATTCTGGGAGTGCCCGCCGCCTATCTCACCGGACGTATTCGCCGTGGTGAGCCGACACAGTTGGAGGCGCTGGGGCTAGTGCTGTTGTGCGGTGGCCTGGCGCTGAAGCTGGATGTTTCCTTTCTGCTGGCTGCAATGACCTTGGGGGCGGTGGTAGCCAATCTGGCACACCACTATCGCCGTCCCTTCCACGCCATAAAAAATATCGAGCAACCATTCCTGGTGCTCTTTTTTGTCTTCGCCGGCGCATCGCTGGAGCTGGAATCGCTGTTGGCCATCGGTTGGCTGGGTGGAAGCTATGTGCTGCTACGTATTGCTGGGCGTTTCATCGGCGCCTGGGTCGGAGGCAGTATTTGCAGCTGGGGTGTGCGCCTGCGCAACTCGATGGGGATGGCGCTGATGCCACAGGCGGGGGTTGCTCTTGGAATGGCACTGATCGCCTCGCAGCGCTTTCCCGAGTACGAGTCCATCATCCTTCCGGTGGTGATTGGTGCCACCGTTTTCTTTGAGCTGATCGGACCGATCTTGGCCAGGATCGCGTTGCGTCGAATGGGCGAGAGCGCATAGGCTGGTGCCCGCTATTAGCTGGAAACAAGGGCATGCGCCACTCACTCAATAAACTTATCGACAAACTCAAGGCGGGTGCACACGGCGCGCGTGCAAGGCTCGCAGGTGCTGCTGCCCGCCGCCAGACCCGCCAGGGCTTTTTCACCGCGCTGTTCTCGGTGATGGGCCATATCGCCAAGGCCGATGGCCGGGTGAGCGAGGCGGAGATCGGCTATGCCAGCCGCAGCATGGACCTGATGGGACTGCAGGCACAGCGCCGGCGCGAGGCCATCGCCCTGTTTGAGCGCGGCAAGCAACCCGGCTTCTCTCTCGATGCGGCGCTGGTGCAGTTCCGCCGCGACTGCCACGCTAGCGATAGTCTCAGTCGCCTGTTCCTGGAGGTGCTGCTGCAACTGGCCTATGCCGATGGCACCCTTCACCCTCGTGCGCGCGACGCCTTGCGGCATGCCTTCGACATGCTGGGTTTCGGCCGCGGCCTGTTCGAGCGCATGGCCAGTGAGGCGGAGGCCGAGGCGCAGATGCGTCGTCACGCCGAGGCGGCCGCTGCCGCCCGCCGCAACCGGGCCGGCGCCGGGGCTGGTGCCAATGGTGAGCGGCGTAGCGGCGCTGATCGCCGTGAGCGTCCGAGGGGCGAGTCGGCGGGCCGCCGCGGGGAGGATGCCGCCGATGCCCGTGCCGGCTTCCAGCGCATGCTGCGCCCCGCCTATACCCTGCTGGGGCTCCCTCCCGACTGCACGGATGAGGCGCTGAAAAAGGCCTTCCACCGGCAGATGCGTGAACACCACCCGGACAAGCTGAGCGCCAGCGGTGCCTCTGAGGAGATGCTGCGCCTAGCCACCGAGCGTACCCAGCAGATCAAGGCGGCCTATGACCAGATCCGTGCCGCGCGCGGGCTCAGAGGCTAGGGGAGGAAACGATGCCGAAATGGGAGCTGAGTGACTACCGGCAGGCGGCTATTGTGCTGCTGACTCTGTTGCTCTGGGCGATGAGCTCGGGCGCGGCCCTGGCCGGGGAGCGGCGCTATTGCGTCAAGCTGGCCCAGAGGGGGGAACTCTGCCTGCTGTGGGATGAGCTGAGTACCTACTGGGGTTGGCACCGGGTCGCCGTGGATGGCAGTACAACGCGTATTCCTCGCGCACCGATGGAGACCCAGTCCGCGGGAGGGATCAGCCTCTCGCCCTCGGGGCGCTGGGTCGCCGCGCTGGGGGCCGACGAGGGGCACCCGGTGCTGGCGGTGGTCGAGCTGGAGCCTTTGCTGGCGGGGCAGGAAGGCGAGGGTTTTGTCCGTGGTCT
Organism: Thiohalomonadaceae bacterium; assembly: GCA_041572995.1. Lineage (GTDB taxonomy): Bacteria > Pseudomonadota > Gammaproteobacteria > Thiohalomonadales > Thiohalomonadaceae > JBFFSW01. Next base: position 30 of record JBFFRO010000160.1, on the reverse strand, counting down.
CTACCCCGGCGGTCTGGGTATGCTCTGCTG
>JBFFRO010000159.1:0-4801 GCA_041572995.1 Thiohalomonadaceae bacterium | reverse complement strand
CTGATGATCGCCCGCGCGCTGATGCACGAACCGAAGTTGCTGATCCTCGACGAACCCACCGCCGGGGTCGATATCGAACTGCGCCGCTCCATGTGGGAGTACCTGCGCAAGGTCAACGCCGCCGGCACCACCATCATCCTCACCACCCACTACCTGGAGGAGGCCGAGCAGCTCTGCCGCAACGTCGCCATCATCGACCAGGGGGACATCATCGAGAACACCTCCATCAAGCGCCTGCTCTCGCAGCTGGACAAGGAGACCTTCATCCTCGATGTGAAGGAGGAACTGGCGGCGGCACCGGAGCTGGCCTGCGGCTACCCCCTGCAGCTTGCCGACAGCCACACTCTGGAGGTGGAGGTGCGCCGCGAGCAGGGGCTTAACCCGGTCTTTGCCGAGTTGGGCAGCCTGGGCATCGAGGTGCTCTCCATGCGCAACAAGGCCAACCGCCTGGAGGAACTGTTCCTCGACCTGGTGGAGAACAAGGAGGGCCGCGCATGAACCGCTGGCGCAACTACCGCATCGCCTTCAGCACCATCCTCATCAAGGAGGTGCGCCGCTTCGTTCGCATCTGGGTGCAGACCATCATGCCGCCGGTGATCACCACCGCCCTCTACTTCGTCATCTTCGGTCAGATGATCGGCAGCCAGCTGGCCCCCATCGACGGCTTCAGCTACATGGACTACATCGTCCCCGGCCTCATCCTGATGAGCGTCATCACCAACGCCTACGGCAACGTGGTCTCCAGCTTTTACGGCTCCAAGTTCGGCCGCTACGTGGAGGAGTTGCTGGTCTCACCCATCCCCCACTCGCTGATCCTGATCGGCTACGTGGCCGGCGGCGTTGCCCGCGGCCTCATCGTCGGTGGCGTGGTCACCCTGGTGGCAACCTTCTTCACCGACCTGCAGCTGCACAGCATTGCCGTCAGCTTCAGCGTGGTGCTGCTCACCGCCACTCTCTTCGCACTGGCGGGCTTTATTAACGCGGTCTACGCCAACAGCTTCGATGACATCACCATCATCCCCAACTTCGTCCTCACCCCGCTCACCTACCTTGGGGGAATCTTCTACTCGGTGGAGATGCTGCCGGAGCTGTGGCGCGATGCCTCCCTGCTCAACCCCATCCTCTACATGGTCAACACCTTCCGCTACGGCATGCTGGGGGTCTCCGACATTGGCCTGGGCACCGCCTACACGGTGATCATCGGCTTTATCGTCCTGCTCTACGGCTTCAGCCTCTACCTGCTGAAGAAGGGGGTCGGTCTGCGCGGCTAGACAGCCTGACCGGCCAATTACGCGCAATAAAAAAGGCCGCTTTCGCGGCCTTTTTGCTTCGACTTACTTCTCCCGTGTTGCCCTGAAGGCGATATCGGGATTACGTTCCTCGGCCAACTGCAGATTGACGCGGGTGGGGGCGATATAGGTCAAATCCCCTGCCCCGTCGATGGCCAGGTTATCCTCGTTCTTGCGCTTGAACTCTTCCAGGGTCTTCTCATCCTCGCACTCCACCCAGCGGGCGGTGGCCACGTTGACCGCCTCGAAGATGCACTCCACCTTGTACTCGTCCTTGAGGCGCTGGGCGACCACATCGAACTGCAGTACACCGACCGCGCCGAGGATCAGGTCGTTGTTGCGCATCGGGCGGAACAACTGGGTGGCTCCCTCCTCGGAAAGCTGCTGCAGCCCCTTGAGCAACTGCTTGTTCTTCAGCGGGTCCTTGAGCACCGCGCGGCGGAACAGCTCGGGGGCGAAGTGGGGAATGCCGGTGAACTTGAGATCCTCGCCCACTGTGAAGGTGTCACCGATCTGGATAGTGCCGTGGTTGTGCAGGCCGATGATGTCGCCGGGCCAGGCCTCCTCCACGTGACCGCGCTCCTGGGCGAGGAAGGTGATGGCGTGGGGGATCTTCACATCGCGACCGATGCGCACCTGGCGCATCTTCATGCCGGGGATGAAGTGGCCGGAGCAGACGCGCATGAAGGCCACACGGTCGCGGTGCTGCGGGTCCATGTTCGCCTGGATCTTGAAGACGAAGCCGGTGAACTTCTCCTCATCCGGGGCGATTTCACGCGCCTGGGTCGGGCGCGGCTGCGGACCCGGCGCATAGTCGACTAGGGCATCCAAAATCTCCTGCACGCCGAAGTTGTTAATCGCCGAGCCGAACAGCACCGGGGTCAGCTCGCCGCGCAGGAAGGCGTCGAGATCGAACTCGTGACTGGCACCACGCACCAGCTCCACCTCGTCGCGGAAATCTTCGATCAAGCTACCGAACAGCTCGTCCAGACGCGGATTTTCCAAGCCCTGGATCACCTCGCCATCGAGCTTCTTGCCGCCGTGAGTGGCCGACATGATGGTGATGGAGTCGTTGTAGAGGTCGTAGACACCCTTGAAATTCTTGCCCATGCCGATGGGCCAGGTGAGTGGGGCGCACTTAATCTTCAGCACATCCTCCACCTCATCCATCAGCTCGATCGGCTCCTTTCCCTCGCGGTCGAGCTTGTTGATGAAGGTGATAATCGGGGTATCGCGCAGGCGGCACACCTCCATGAGCTTGATGGTGCGGTCCTCAACACCCTTGGCCACGTCGATCACCATCAGCGCCGAGTCCACCGCAGTCAGGGTACGGTAGGTGTCCTCAGAGAAGTCTTCGTGGCCGGGGGTATCGAGCAGGTTGACGGTGTGCTCGCGATAGGGGAACTGCATCACCGAGGAGGAGACCGAGATGCCGCGCTCCTGCTCCAGCTTCATCCAGTCGGAGGTAGCGTGGCGCGCCGCCTTGCGCCCCTTGACGGTACCGGCCAGCTGGATCGCCCCCCCGAACAGCAGCAGCTTTTCGGTGAGCGTGGTCTTACCGGCGTCCGGGTGAGAGATGATGGCGAAGGTGCGGCGCTTGTTGGCCTGCTCGGCGATCTGCGACATGGTCCTGCTCAGATGGGTGTAAAGGGCGCGATTATACGCCAAATTGGCACTCGGTGACTGTGGTTAGACCAACTGCCGAGCCAGGATCAGTGCATCTTCTCGTCCGTCGCGGCCCGGATAGTAATCGCGACGGACCCCGACCTGGTTGAAGCCGCTGTCGGCATAGAGGGCGATGGCCGGCAGATTGGAGGGGCGCACCTCAAGAAACACCGTCTCAGCACCGAACTCGTTGGCACGCGCCAGCAGATGCTCAAGCAGGCGACGACCGAGACCTCGGCCCATGTAGCCGGGGTCGATGGAGATATTGAGGATATGCGCCTCGCCAGCCGCCGCCGACATCACCCCATAACCGATCACCGAACCCTGGTGCTCGTAGACCCAGCCGCTGTAACGGTGCTTGATACAGTCATGGAAGATGCCGATGGACCAGGGGAAGGGGTAGTTGAGGGTCTCTACCCGCATCACCCCCGGCAGGTCCTCCTCGACCATGGGCCGCAGCAGCGCCTCGTCGGAGGCCACCGCGTTCACTCCCCGTCCTCTTGCACGATGCGCATCGCCAGCTTCAGGTCCTCCCAGCTCTTGCGCTTCTCGCCGGGGCTGCGCAACAGGTAAGCGGGGTGGTAGGTGACCACCACAGGGATCCCCTCCAACTCATGCACCTGGCCACGCAGCTTGCCGATGGGGGTCTCTACCTGCAGCAGATGGTGGGCAGCGATACGCCCCACCAGCAGGATGAGCTTCGGCTGGATGAGTTCGATCTGGCGACGGAGGTAGGGCTGACAGTGGGCCGCCTCGTCCACGTGCGGGTCACGGTTATTGGGCGGCCGGCACTTGAGAACGTTGGCGATGTACACCTCCTCGCGCCGCTTACCCACCGCCTGCAACATGAGATTGAGCAGCTGACCGGCACGGCCGACGAAGGGTTCGCCCTGGGCATCCTCGTCGGCTCCCGGTGCCTCGCCGATGATCAGCCAGTCGGCCTGGGTGTTGCCGACACCGAAAACGGTCTGGCTTCGGTTGGCGACCAACTCGGGACAGAGTGAGCATTCGCTCACCCGCTCGCGCAGCGCGGGCCAGTCGAGGGTGGCAATATCCGTCGCCTGTGGTTTCTCGGCTTCAACGCTTGGGACCTGGTCCGGCTCGGTCGCTGTTGTCTCAGCAGGCTCGACTATCGGGCTCTCATCGAGAGGCGGTTGCTGGGAGGTGTGAGTCGTTTCTAGCTCGACGATGCTCTCGGGTACATCGCCCGGGGCCTCGGCTTGAGGCTCCTCCGCCGGCTCGGCGGGTTCCGCCTCGGCCGCCCCACCCCGCTCACGCCAGGGGGTGATCCCCATGGCCTTGAGGTGGTGGCGACGACGCTCTTCCAGCATGCTGGGCTTAGACCTCGCCGCCCTGGGCCTTCACCCGCTCCTCGGGGGCCAGCATCTTGTTAAGGCCGTTGAGGTAGGCCTTGGCCGAGGCGATGACAATATCGGTATCGGCGCCCTGACCGTTGACGATGCGACCGGCCTTCTCCAGGCGCACGGTCACCTCGCCCTGGGCGTCGGTGCCAGAGGTGATGTTATTGACCGAGTAGAGCTGCAGCTCGGTACCGCTCTCGGCCAGCGACTCGATGGCCTTGAAGGTGGCGTCCACCGGGCCGCCACCCGTGGCGCAGAGCTTGTGCTCGACACCGTCGATGGCGAGGGTGACGCAGGCCTCGGGGGTCTCGCCGGTCTCGGAACAGACCTTGAGTGAGACCAGCTTGAAGCGCTCGTTGACGATGGCATCGAGGTTGGACTCGGTGACCAGGGCCTGCAGGTCCTCGTCGTAGATCTCGTGCTTCTTGTCGGCCAGGTCCTTAAAGCGGGAGAAGGCGTCGTTAAGGGCCTCCTCGGAGTCAAAGT
>JBFFRO010000158.1:0-4805 GCA_041572995.1 Thiohalomonadaceae bacterium | reverse complement strand
TGGCGCGGGACTGCTGCAATTGCCGGTGCTGATCTTCCTCGGCCTGCCCTTTGCCGTGGCCCTGGCTACCCACAAGGTGGCCAGTGTCGCCCTGGGGGTGGGGGCCACCATCCGCCACCTGCGCTCCAGCACCCTGGAGCGACGCTTCGTGATGTTTATCCTCGCCTGCGGCCTGCCCGGAGTGGTGTTGGGGGCCAGTCTCATCCTGCAGGTGCCGGGGCGAACGGCGGAGGTGGCCCTCGGCTGCCTGACCATCGGCCTGGGGGTTTACTCTTTCCTCCAGCATAGCCTGGGCCAGGAGCACGCGCCGCGACACCGTGACCGCCGGGGCATGGTCATTGGTGGGGTGGTGTTGTTTGCCATCGGTGCGTTGAACGGCTCGCTCACCTCCGGTACCGGGCTGTTCGTCACCCTCTGGCTGGTGCGCTGGTTCGGCCTCGACTACCAGCGGGCGGTGGCCTACACGTTGATCCTGGTGGGCATGTTCTGGAACGGAACCGGCGCCCTCACCCTGGGCCTGCTAGGCGAGATCCATTGGGCCTGGCTGCCGGCACTGCTGCTTGGCTCATTGCTGGGCGGTTATCTCGGCGCGCACCTGGCCATTGCCAAGGGGAGTCGGGCGATCAAGCGGGTGTTTGAGGTGGTGACGGTGTTGGTGGGGGGGAAGCTGATACTGGGGTGAGGGATCAGAGCCAGTAGTTGGGCCAGCGCTGGTGACCCAGCAGGCGGTGGCTGAGCAGGGCGATGGCGAGCATGATGAGGGCGCTGAGGGCGACGGGGTTAAGGGCATAGCTGAAGCCCAGGGTATGTACGGCAGGACCGCCGATCACCGCCAGCAGGGCGGTGGCGCCACCCGGCGGATGAATTACCCGCAGGCTTTGCATAACGGCGATGGCCAGGGAGACCGCCAGGGCAGCATTGAGCCACAGCGGCAGTGGCAGCCACTGTTGGCAGGCCACCCCAACCAGGGCTGAGACGAAGTGCCCACCGAGCAGGTTACGGGGCTGGGCATAGGGACTGTCGTGAATGGCGAAGAGCAGTACCGCCGAGGCGCCGAATGAGCCCAGCAGCATCAAACCACCCAGTTCACCCGGCAGTTGCCACTGGGCCAGCAGGCCGATAGTGGCAATGCTGAGGAATCCACCCAGCCAGGCCCTGAGGATAGTGCTGGGTGCAGGTCTGGCTGGATTGGGATGGGCCACGTTTAGATCCCGTACTGCTCGCGGTAGGCGTTGACCGCCTCCAGGTGCTCGGCCATGGCCGGGTCGTCCTTGAGGAACGTCATCAGGTCGGCGAGAGTGATGATGCTGGCGACCTTGAGGCCGAAGTTCTCCTCCACCTCCTGGATGGCGGACTTCTCGCCCTTGCCGCGCTCCTGGCGGTCCAGGGCGATGACCACGCCGGAGGCCTGGGCACCGGCGGCGTCGATGATCTCCATGGCCTCGCGGATGGCAGTACCGGCGGTGATCACGTCGTCGATGATCAGCACCTTGCCGGCGAGCGGCGCGCCGACGATGTTGCCCCCCTCACCGTGGTCCTTGGCCTCCTTGCGGTTGAAGCAGTAGGGGATGTTGCGCTGGTGCTGGTCGAACAGCGACAGGGCGGTGACCGCGGCCAGCGGGATCCCCTTGTAGGCAGGACCGAAGAGGGTGTCGAAGTCGATGCCGGAGTCCTGGATGGCGGCGGCATAGAAACGGCTCAGGCGGGTGAGGTGCTCGCCGGTGTTGAACAGCCCTGCGTTGAAGAAGTAGGGGCTGACGCGGCCCGACTTGAGGGTGAAGCTGCCGAAGCGCAGCACCTGGTTGTCGATGGCGAACTGAATGAACTCCCGCTTGTAATCCTGCATGCTTGGCCCCGTGGTCGCTGAGTCGTGGAAAGGGGCGCTATTGTAGCAGCCACACGCCGGCTTCGGTAAGCTGGCCCCCTTTCGATTCAGGCAGGGGAGTATGGGCATGCGCATCATCAGCGCCAACCTCAACGGTATCCGTTCGGCGGCCAGGAAGGGGTTCTTCGAGTGGATGGTTTCGGTGGACCCGGACGTGGTCTGCATCCAGGAGACCAAGGCCCAGGAGCACCAGCTGGAGGCGGAGCTGCACTACCCCGAGGGCTACCACGCCTACTTCTTCGATGCCGAGAAGAAGGGCTACTCGGGGGTGGCCATCTACTGCAAGCAGGAGCCGGTGCAGGTGATCCGGGGCCTCGGCGAGGGCTTTGAGGATATGGATGCCGAGGGACGCTACATCCAGGCGGACTTCGATACCGAGGGCGGCAAGCTCTCGGTCGCCTCGCTCTATCTGCCCTCAGGCTCGGCCAAGGAGGAGCGACAGGCAGTGAAGTACAGCTTCATGGAGCGCTTCGAGACGGTACTCAAGGCACAGCGGCGCAAGCGTCGGGAGTTCATCATCTGCGGTGACTACAACATCGTGCATAAAGAGATCGACATCAAGAACTGGAAGTCCAACCAGAAGAACTCCGGCTGCCTGCCCGAGGAGCGCGCCTGGCTGGACAAGCTCTTCGGCCCCATGGGCTGGGTGGATGCCTTTCGCGTGGTGGATGAGCGTGACGGCCAGTACACCTGGTGGTCCAACCGCGGCCAGGCCTGGGCCAACAACGTGGGGTGGCGCATCGACTACCAGGTGATTACCCCGGGGCTGCGTGACAAGGTGAAATCAGCCGAGATCTATAAGGACGAGCGCTTCTCCGATCACGCGCCGCTGCTCATCGACTACGAGGGGCTGTAGGGCGATGACGAGGGTGGCATGGGTGCTCGTAGGGCTGATCTTCAGTGGCACGGCCCTGGCCCACGGCATCTCGGCCGAGGAGCGCGCGCGCATCCTCGAGGGCGGACTACTGGAGTTCGTCGGACTGGGGGCGGTGCACATGCTCAGCGGCTACGACCACCTGCTTTTCCTCTTCGGCGTGGTCTTCTTCCTCAGCCGCTTCGGCGAGATCCTCAAGTTTATTACCGCCTTTACCCTCGGTCACTCCATCACCCTGCTCGTCGCGACCCTCTATGGCATCCAGGCTAATGCCTACCTCATTGATGCGGTGATTGCGCTGACCGTCTGCTACAAGGGGTTCGAGAATCTGGATGGCTTCCGCCGCTATCTGGGACGTGCCTCCCCCAACCTTACCGTCATGGTCTTCACCTTTGGCCTGATTCATGGCTTCGGACTTTCCACCCGGTTGCAGGAGTTACCCCTGGGGGAAGAGGGACTGGTGGCGAAGATTCTCGCCTTCAATGTCGGCGTCGAGCTTGGCCAGGTGCTGGCCCTGGCGTTTATGTTGCTGCTGCTGGGGCGCTGGCGTCGCAGCTCCTCGTTCGTCCACTTCAGCCGTATCGCCAATGGCGGCCTGATCGGGCTGGGTGGTCTACTGTTGGTGATGCAGTTGTACAGCTTTCAATATGACAACCATGAGCACCGGCATGAGGCCGCGTCCCTGGGGGGATACGAGCGGCCGCTGTTTCGGAGAGAACCCTGATGAAGAGATTCGCGTTAATCCTTGCTCTGCTACTGCCCATTAACCCCCTCTGGGCACACGGTGACCACATACCCGTTAGCGAGGTGGAGGCGCTGGCCATCGCCGTCAATATTGCCGGGCAGTTCGCCGAGTTCGACTCCGGCCTAGACTTCGGCCTACTCGACAAGAGCTGGATCGGCCTACCCGTGGAGGCCGCCCGTATCCACGTGCGTGCCGAGGCCTACTACATCGTCACCGTGCTCAACCGCGCTGAGGGGCGCAGCCTTTACGTGCTTATGTCTGATGGCGGGGATGTCTACGACGCCAACTTCAGCGGCGAGTTTCCCAGGTTAAGGTGAGGGATTATCCAGCGCCTCGAGCTGCAATGGGTCGTTCAGGTAGAGTCGCCAGCCTTCGCCGCGACGTTTCAGCCAGCCGCGCAGGGTCAGCGACTGCCCCTTCAGTGAGGCCATATCCGGGAAGGCCGTCAGCTGCGACCTCGGCAGGGCGGCCTCTACCCCGGCGGGTAGCTGCAGGTAGCGGTACTTACGGCCGTCGCGCCAGCCCAGCAGCACCCCTCTGAGGCGGATGAAACCGCTGTGCAGATGGTCCCTTGGCAGCTCGACAAGGGCATAGCGTGGCAGGGACCAAATCCCCCGCCCCGCGGCGCGGGCCTCGGCCTCGGCGGCCAGGTAGCGATAACTGCGGGCGGTGTTGGGCGGATGGATATTGGCGTGGGCCAGCCCGGCCCGCAGAAGCGCCAGGCCGATATCGGCACCACGCTCATCGTGCAGGTAGACCAGCCAGCGACCGTAGCGGTCGCTTCGTTCGCGGTCGAACTGCAGCCCGACCCGCTGCCCCTGCAGGCGCTGGTGCAGCCAGTTATAGGCGGCCTCCGCGCCGGCCTCGACAGGGGCTCGGCCATGGGCGCGTTCCGGAGTGTTGATGCCGATCAGGCGCAGTCGGCGTCCATCTTCCAGTTGCACGGTATCGCCGTCGAAGACCCGCTTGACCGTATAGAGTCCCTCGTAGACGGGGATGCGTCGCAGCTGGCGTGCACCTTCAGGGGGGTGATCGCCATAGTGGGTGTTGCCACTGGCATCGAGCCAGCGATAGGCCTCGGCACCGGCCGGTGAGGAGCAGAGCAGTAGGATCAGGGTGAGGTGACGTAGCATGCGGCGTTCCGTGCCTTATACCTGTGTGTGAGGAGTATAGCAGTGGTGCCGGGGGGGACAGGTCAGTACACTCTCAGGCTGGTTGCTGCTGAGAGATGGAGAGGGCGTGAGGGTCGAGAGAGAGTTGCAGGGGGAAGAGCGCTGGCACGATGCCTGGCGCGCATGGCT
>JBFFRO010000157.1:0-4815 GCA_041572995.1 Thiohalomonadaceae bacterium | reverse complement strand
CGTGGTGACCTTCGAAGAGGATACCGAAGAGGTCAAAGGCCTCGCGCTCGAACCAGTCCGCACCATTCCAGACACCGGTGATCGTAGGCAGCACCGGGAAGGCATCGTCGGGGCAGAAACTGCGCAGACGGATGCGGTGGTTGTTGCTCACCGAAAGCAGGTGGTAAACCGCGGCGAAACGGCCGCCCTCGTGACCGGGGTACTCAGAGTAATCGACGCCAGCGACATCGATCAGCTCCTCGAAGGCAAACTCCTTGTCATCGCGCAACTGGGTGGCGACGGCGATGAGTTGCTCGGGCACGACCTCGATGGTCAGCTCGCCAAAAGCCACGTGGGCCTCATCGATGCGGTCGCCGAGGCGCTGCTGTACGCGCTCGGCCAGGTTTTCGTAGTAGTCGGACATACGCCTGATTCTTCCCTTTGCCTACGCCTTAGGTACGGGCGATGGTGTTGGTGCGGCGGATCTTGTTCTGCAGCTGCATAAAGCCGTAGATCAGGGCCTCAGCGGTGGGCGGGCAGCCGGGGACGTAGACGTCCACCGGTACCACCCGATCACAGCCGCGCACCACCGAATAGGAGTAGTGGTAGTAGCCACCGCCATTGGCGCAGGAACCCATGGAGATCACCCAGCGCGGCTCAGCCATCTGGTCGTACACCTTGCGCAGGGCCGGGGCCATCTTGTTACAGAGGGTACCGGCGACGATCATCAGGTCGGACTGACGCGGGCTAGGACGGAAGACGCCGGCACCGAAACGGTCCAGGTCGTAACGGGCCGCCGCAGCGTGCATCATCTCCACCGCGCAACAGGCCAGACCGAAGGTCATCGGCCACATCGAACCGGTACGCGCCCAGTTGATGACCTTGTCAGCGGAGGTGGTAACGAACCCCTTCTCGAGAATGCCTTCTACTCCCACCGCAGGGCTCCCTTTTTCCACTCGTAGATGAAACCGATGACCAGGATCCCCAGGAACAGCACCATGGCGAGGAAGCCGAACATGCCGATATCCCGCAGCACCACGGCCCACGGGAAGAGGAAAGCGATTTCCAGGTCGAAAATAATGAACAGAATGGCAATGAGGTAGTAACGCACGTTGAACTTCATACGTGCATCCTCGAAGGCCTCAAAGCCACACTCGTAAGGGGATGTTTTCTCGCTATCGGGGCGGCGCGGCGCCAGAACGAATCCGGCAGCCATGGCGGCGGCACCGATAAACAGGCCTACGCCCATGAAGATCAGGATGGGAAGGTAATTTTCAAGCATTCGCGCCCTAAACTCCCGCGTTGTACGGCGGCTATATCACAACGCCGCTCGTGTTTATCGTTATTGTGTCGGAATACGCAACAAGCCCCTGAGTCTATAGGCCCGTGCAGCCACGCGTCAAGCGCAGAAACCGGCAAAATAACGCTTATATTTCATAAAGTTATAATATACGCAATAAGCCATTTTATGCCCCACATTAGGATAATTTTGGGTGCATAGACACGGCAAAAAACCTCCACCCATTGTGGGCGGAAAAATCCATTTTCAGCGATGAGAACAACGCATGATGGGTGAGCCGGCAATCGCCGATATCACCACTCCCCCGACTGGCCTGTGGCCTATTTTCACTATTAAAAGCCGTTATATTTCGGCTCTATTACAATCCGATCCAGTATGGTTCGCTTTCCTTAAGAAAAGCTTAGGACATCTTAACACAGCGTTAAAAAAAACAACGTTAAAAAAAAAGCCTGTATTCGCAGGAATACAGGCTTTTCTGTGATGGTGCCGACGGCCGGAGTCGAACCGGCACGGCTTGCGCCACTACCCCCTCAAGATAGCGTGTCTACCAATTTCACCACGTCGGCGGGAACTTTTTGCCGGGTCCCTTCGAACCCGGCGCGCGATTGTAACCTACTGCGCCACCCCTTCGCTACCCTCAGGTGCACTCGGCACATCAGAAGCGGCAGGTGCGCTATCCGGAGCAGCCGGAACATCCTCGGCACCGCTCTCTACGGCGGCCGGAGCCGACATCAGAGAGTCCTTGGTGGCACTGCTCGCACCGTGGCCGGAGAGGGCAGCCAGCGAGATGCTGGTCAGGAAGAAGACGGTGGCCAGGATGGCAGTGCCACGGGTCAGGAAGTTACCCGAGCCCTGGCTACCGAAGACGGTGGCGGAGGCACCGGCACCGAAGGCGGCGCCCATGTCGGCCCCCTTGCCCTGCTGCAGCAACACCAGGGCAACGATACCGGCGGCGGCCAGCACGTGGATAATCAGCAATACGGTTTCCATCGTAACTCTTTAACCTCAGGCGCTAGCTGCGCGGGCGATAGTAAGGAAGTCCTCGGACTTCAGCGAGGCGCCACCGATGAGACCCCCATCGATATCTCCCTGGGAGAGCAGTTCGGCGGCATTGCCGGCATTCATGCTGCCGCCGTAGAGGATACGGCACTTGGCGGCGACATCGGCGCTGGACTCGGCCAGGCGCGCACGAATGAAGGCGTGCACCTCCTGGGCCTGCTCCGGGCTGGCAGTCTTGCCGGTACCAATGGCCCAGACCGGCTCGTAGGCGATCACGCCATCGACAAAGGCATCGATGCCGGCAGCCTCGATCACCGCATCCAACTGACGGGCAACGACCACCTCGGTAACGCCGGACTCGCGCTCCTCAAGGGTCTCACCCACGCAAAGGATGGGGGTCACGCCGCCCTTGGCCGAGGTGACGAACTTGGCCGCCACCACCTCGTCGGTCTCACCGTGGTAGGTGCGGCGCTCGGAGTGACCGACGATGGCGAAGTGGCAGTTAAAGTCATTCAGCATGGAGACGGCGATCTCACCGGTGTAGGCGCCGCTCTCGTGCTGCGAGACATCCTCGGCACCCCAGAGCACGGCACTGCCGGCGAGCTGCTCGGCAACGGCAGGCAGGTAGATGGCAGGGGCGCACACGGCCACATCGGCGTTGCTCACATCCCCCATGCCGGCCTTCACGCCGTCCAGCAGATCCTTAATGCTGGAGAGGGAGCCATTCATCTTCCAGTTACCGGCCACCAGCTTGCGTCGCATGCTCGTATATCCTCATTCGATCATCGTCAAAAACAGCGCGCAAGCTTACCCCCTGCGCGCCTCAAGGTCAATGCGAGGTCAGTGAGAAAGACCACCTCAGGCAGCCATTGCCGCACTCACCTCATCGGCCAGGCGCTCGGCCAGGCGGGCGACCTCGGTCGCCTCCTCGCCCTCTACCATGACCCGTACTAGCGGCTCGGTACCTGAGGGGCGCAGCAACACACGACCACGCTCCCCCAGCTCTGCCTCTACCGCCGCCACCGCCGCCTGCACACGGCTGGAGCCCATGGCATCGAACCCCTCTTCCAGGCGTACGTTGATCAGGGTCTGTGGGAACTTGCGCATCCCCTGTTTGAGTTCAGCCAGCGAGCGGCCGCTGGCGACCATTGCCGCCAGCACCTGCAGGGCGGAGACGATGCCGTCACCGGTGGAGGTCTTGTCCAGACAGAGGATATGTCCCGAGGACTCCCCCCCCAGCTGCCAGCCTAGGGCGTTAAGGCGCTCCAGAACGTAACGGTCACCCACCTTGGCCCGTTCAAAGCCGATCCCCTGGCTGCCCAGGGCACGCTCCAGCCCCAGATTGCTCATCTGTGTGCCCACCACCCCGGCCAACGGTGAGCGCGCGTGCGCATCCATGGCCATGACATAGAGCAACTCATCGCCATCGACCACCTCGCCACTGGCATCGACCATGATCAGGCGATCCCCATCACCATCGAGGGCCACACCGGCATCACAGCCGTGCTCACGCACCGCCGCGCACAGTGCCTCGGGGTGGGTAGAGCCGCAGTCGACGTTAATGTTGAGCCCGTCAGGCTCGGCACCGAGCACCACCACCTCGGCGCCCAGCTCGCGCAGGACGCTGGGGGCGATGTGATAGGTGGCGCCATTGGCACAATCCACGGCCAGTTTCAGCCCGGAGAGGTCCATACCGAAGGGGAAGGCGCTCTTGCAGAACTCGATGTAGCGGCCCGGGGCATCGTCAATACGCCGGGCACGCCCGAGACGGGTCGAATCGACCAGCGTCATCGGCTTTTCCAACTCCGCCTCGATCGCCTCCTCCACCGCGTCGGGCAGCTTGCTACCGTCGGCGCTGAAGAACTTGATACCGTTGTCGTGATAGGGATTGTGCGAGGCAGAGATAACGATACCCGCATCGGCGTTAAGGGTACGGGTGAGGTAGGCGATGGCCGGCGTAGGCATCGGCCCCAGCAGCAGGATGTCCAGCCCGGCGGCGGAGAGCCCTGCCTCCAGAGCCGACTCGAACATGTAGCCGGAGATACGGGTGTCCTTGCCGATCAACACCTTACCGCCGTGACTGTTACCGAGCACACGGCCCGCGGCCCAGCCCAACTTGAGTACAAACTCTGGGGTGATGGGTTCATCACCCACCCGACCGCGAATGCCGTCGGTACCGAAATAGTGTCGCGCCACGCGCTCCTCCTCCCAAAGGCGGGCTCGCTACCGCCTGAAATTAACCTGGCTGCATTGTACCTGTTTGTGACCATGAAGACCTGACCAGGTTCACGTTCAGGGGGCGCTGGCAACGGCCGCCAACACTCTCAGGGCGTCCGCCGTAGGCTTCACATCATGCACCCGCAGGATACGTGCACCGGCCTGAGCAGCGATCAGCGCCGCGGCAACGCTACCGTGGAGACGCTGCTCCACCGGGGCGCCGTCGAGGATCAGGCCGATCATCGATTTGCGCGAGATGCCCACCAGCAGCGGCGCTCCCAGTGCCTCCAGCTCGCGCAGCTGCTTGAGCAGGGTGAGAT
>JBFFRO010000156.1:0-4822 GCA_041572995.1 Thiohalomonadaceae bacterium | reverse complement strand
CTCCACACGCGAGGGGGAAGAGCGCCTGGTTGTCGAGGCCTGGCTACTGTCGAAACGGGAGGAGTTGCTGGTGATCGCCCCGCGCCACATCCAGCGACTGGAGGCTATCCTCACCGAGCTGGCGCCACTGGGGCTGGAGTGTGCCGTGCGCAGCCGGGATGATGCCGTCAGCGACACGACCCAGCTCTATATCGCCGACACCTTCGGCGAGCTGCGCGGCTTCATGGCCGGTGCTGAACTGGTATTCATGGGTGGCTCACTGGTGGAGAAGGGGGGGCACAACCTGCTGGAGCCAGCGGCCCTGGGTAAGGCGGTGATTTGCGGCCCGCACATGGATAATTTTACGGATGAAACCCGTCTGCTGCGTGAGGCCGATGCGCTGCTGCAGGTGGCCTCAGCCGGTGAACTGGCGAGCACTCTCGCCACCCTGATGGACGATGACGAGCAGCGCATTGCCCTGGGCCAGCACGCGCGGACGATGATGGTCAAACAGGGCGCGGTGCTGGAGAACTACCTGCAGCATCTTGAATCGTGCCTCGGCGAGGCGCTAACCCAGACCTAGCGACAAGGGCCCAGCCGCTGGCCCTCCATACGCGTGCTCATCTGCATGCCCATGCTCTCCATCACAATGGTGCCACTGGCTGAGTCACCGCGGTACTGGATCTCACCGCGGCTGAGACTCTCGCCTTCGGGGCCACTGCACTTGACCGTCCAGTTCACCTGACCGTGGCTGACCTCCTGATCCACCACCTCACACTGCTGCTGCCCCTGTGCTTGCTGCTGGGGCACCAGGTCGGCCTCGGTAATACACTCGCTGAACTGGGTCGGCGGCATCGCCATCGGCATCCCCGGCATCTCCATCGTGGCGCTCCACTGCCACAGGCCCGGATTGATGTCCGCTCCGTGGGCCGCGGGCACCATGGCAAACATCAGCAACAGCACCAGCGTCATCGCTCGTCTCATGATTCCTATCCTCCTTGTGCCTCGGCCCAGGCGCTGCGGAGCTGCTGCCACGCATCCGGGGCGTAGTGAAAGGCCGGGTATTGCGCGGCCAGCTTGTTCAGCGAGCGCTGCAGGCGCCTCAGATTCACCTCAGCCCAACGGCCCGGGTCACGCAGTTCCCCCCGATCGAAATCGATCAGGGAGACCTGCTCGCCATCGAGCAAGATATTGTGGGCGTTCAGGTCCGCGTGAAAAATCCCCTGTGCATGAAAACGGGCAAGGGTGCGACCCACCGCTCGCCACTGCCCCTCCGTCAGCTCGCCCTCGGCCAACAGGGCACTCAGGGGGCGGCCGGGGACCCGGGTCATAAGGATATCGCCTCGATAGCTGAGGCCGGAGTGGGCCACCCGCACCGCCACCGGCCGCGGCGCCGGCAGTTCCATGCGGTAGAGTTCGGTCAGCAGCTGCCACTCGCGCCAGGGGCGACTGCGCTCCAGGCCGAGCCAGAGATAGCCGTCGTCGAAGAGCTTGCCAGGCAGGCCACCGCGACGGTAGTGGCGCAACACATACGCCGCCCCCTGATGGCTGACGAAGGCCGCGGCGCCGCGGCCCTCGCTGCTGAGCCCCTCCAGCGCCCCCCTGGCTCGCCAGGCGTCGATGTCAAAAAGAGCCTCATCGACTTGGTCGAGGCGGTCGCCATCGGCTAGGATGTGTGACCCTGCTGTATTGAGATATCTGGCCTGCACTTAGAAACGCCGTGTCCCCAAAACTACCACTGACATCGCCGCCCGAATCCCTCTGCCTGCTGCGCCTCTCGGCGGTGGGCGATATTGCGCACGCCCTGCCGCTGGTGCGCACCCTGCAGAAGGCCTGGCCGCAGACCCGTATCACCTGGATCATTGGCCGCCTGGAATACTCCCTGGTGGGCGACATACCGGGCATCGAATTTATCATCTTTGACAAGTCGCGGCGATGGCGTGCCTTTACCGATCTGCGCCGGGCCCTCAAGGGACGGCGCTTCGACGTGCTGCTGCACATGCAGATGTCGCTGCGCGCCAGCCTCGCCTCGCTGCTGGTGCGAGCGAAGGTGCGCCTCGGTTTCGACCGCGGCCGTGCCAAGGATGGGCAGTGGCTGTTCACCAACGCACAGATCGCCCCCGGCGGCCACGAGCATGTGCTCGAGAGCTTCCTCGGCTTCGCCCACGCCCTGGGGATTGAGGAGAGCGAGCTGCGCTGGGATATCCCCATCCCCTATCCGGCCCTGCAGTTTGCCGCCGAGACCCTGCCGCCGGGGCCCCAGACCCTGATCATCAGCCCCTGCTCCTCCATGGCCTACCGCGACTGGAATGCCGAGGGCTATGCCCAGGTGGCGGCCCACGCCATCGAACGACACGGCATGCGGGTACTGCTCACCGGCGGAAAGAGCCGTCGCGAGTGGCTGATGGGGGCGCAGATCAACGCCGCGCTGGAGCGTCTGGGCCATGCCGGCGAGGCAGAGAACCTCATCGGCAAGACCGACCTCAAGCAGCTGCTGGCGCTGCTGGAGGCAGCCGATGTGCTACTCGCCCCCGACTCCGGTCCCGCCCACCTGGCCACTGCCGTCGGCACCCCGGTGATCGGCCTCTACGCCTGCACCAACCCAGACCGCGCCCGCCCCTACCTGAGTGAGCGCTGGCTGGTGAACCGCTACCCTGAGGCGGTGGCGGCCAAGTACGAACAGCCCATCGATGAACTCCCCTGGGGAATTCGCGTCAAAGATGCCGGCACCATGGAGCGGATCGAGCCCGAGGCGGTCTGCGCCACCCTCGACCGACTGATACAGGAAAACAGCTGAGCGCGATGTTCGCCCCTACCCTCATCCCCCTGCGCCTGCACCTGCTGCTGCTCGCCCTACTGACCGGCATCGGCCTGCTCGGCAAGCTGTTCTTCGCCCTCCACCATGAGCCGCTGCACGCGGGGCTAAGCAGCGGAGAGCTGCTGCTGACCCTGCTCTGGGGGATCCGCTTCGACCTGGCCCTGGCCGCGCCACTGAGCCTCCTCGCCACCCTTGGCGCCTGGCTCATCTTCCGCCTGCGCCGCGGTGGCTACGCCGGCGCCCTGCGCTGGTGTGCCTACCCGCTGATTGCCGCCCTGGTGCTGCTGCAGGGCGCCGACCTGCTCTACTTCGATGAGGCCGGGCGGCATATGGGCTACGAACTGAAGGAGGGGATTAACTCCGGCGGTGCCCTGGCCGCCTCCGCCCTGGAGACCTACCTGGGCACCGTGCTGTGGGCGCTGGTGCTGATGTTACCGCTGTGGCTCATCGCCTGGCGCCTGCTGCGCGCGCAGAGCGACCCGCGCGGCTGGCAGGTGGAGTGGCAGCTGCCGCTGATTCTGGTACTGAGCGTCATCCTCACCCGAGGCGGCCTGCAGTCGGTACCGTTGGAGCCGCTACATGCGCAGCAGATCGGCGAACCGCACCACGCGAGCCTGGCCCTCAACGGCGCCTACAACGCCCTCTTCTCCTCCGTTACACCCTATTCGGTTAACCCCCTCTTTGCCGAGGCACCGGGTGCCGAGGAGCGGCTCCAGGTGAGCTCACTCTATGCCGAAGCGGCCGTGCTGCCCGAGGCAAATGGCCTGGACGATGCCAACATAGTGCTCCTCTTCCTGGAGAGCTGGTCCGGCGCCTATATGCAGAGCTACGGCTATGAGCTGCCGACCACCCCGATATTCGACCAGCTACGTCGCCAGGGGCTGAGCGCACGTGGCCTGCTGGCCGGCGGTCACCGCACCACCGAGGGGATGTTCGCCACCCTATGTTCGGCACAGAACCCGCTGGGCCAGACCGTCGCCCAGAGCCAGCTGCAGAGCTACAGCTACCGCTGTCTGCCGCACGTCCTGCGCGAGCGCGGCCGCTCCAGCGCCTTCTTCCAAAGCACACTAAAGAACACCTCCGGCACCGGTGCATTCGCCCAGTTGCTCGGCTTCGAGGAGAGCTACGGCATCGAGGAGATGCCAGCACCGACCCTGGGCCTCAATTCCTGGGGCCAGCACGACCCGGACCTCTACCGCTTCGCTCTCCAGCACATGCGCGCCATGCCCCAGCCCTTCCTGGTCGGCATTAATACCAACTCCACCCACGATGCCCTGCTACCCGATAGCGCCTCCCGCCCCTTTAGCGGCCACGGCGGTATCGACGACTACCTCAACACCCTGCACTTCGCCGACGCCGCCCTCGGCGACTTCATCCAGGCACTACACGCGGACCCAGCCCTGGCCAATACCATCGTCGTGCTGGTGGCCGATCACGCCGGACGCACCCCGCCCGGGGGCTATCAGAGCTATCTGGTCCCCTTCGCCATCCTCGCCCCTGGACTGGAACCACGCGAGCTGGAAAATGTGCTCAGCCAACGCGATATCGCCCCAACCCTGTTGCAGCTGATGGGTCTGCCGGTACCGCCACAGTTCAGCGGTCGCGCCGGAGGCAGCGGCTTTGCCGACTACTACCACCATGGCTGGCTGGGCTGGGTGGAGGACGAGCGCCTGCTAGAGGTGCCGCTGCAGGGAGCCAACGGCCTGCGCTGCTTCGACCTGGCCAGGGACCCTGCCCAGCAGCGGCCGCTGGCCTGTAGTGATGTCGATGAGGCGATGGCCCAGCGCGCACGCGCCTTCAGCCACCTGAGCCAGTGGCGCCTGTTCGCCGGAGAGCTGGACGGACGCGAACCCTTCCCCGGCCGCTAAGCCCGCCGCCAGAGGCCTATCGTGGTATCATTCGCCGTTACCAATATCTGTATGAAGCAAAAAGGGTATTCCGCGTGAAAATCGTCGTCATCGGTACCGGCTACGTCGGCCTGGTCACCGGCGCCTGTTTCGCCGAAATGGGCCACACCGTCACCTG
>JBFFRO010000155.1:0-4863 GCA_041572995.1 Thiohalomonadaceae bacterium | reverse complement strand
TTCCGCCGCCGGGTGGAGCTGCGCCAGCGACTGCTGGCAGCACTGCAGACGCGCGAGAGCGGCGGTGCCGATGGCGGTTTCAGCGATCACCTGGCAGCGCTCTCGCGCCAGCGCACCTCGCAGCTGTGGCTGCAGAGGGTCTCCCTGCGCGGCGGTGGCAGCGACATCCGCCTCGATGGCTTTAGCTATGATCCAGAGCAGGTGCCGCGTTTTATTCAGGGGCTGGCCACCGAGAAGGCCTTCCAGGGCCAGGGCTTCCGCCACTTCATCATCGACCGTGATGCCGAGGATGAGCGCCGGGTCGGCTTTAGCCTGCACTCGCGCCCCCCCGAGGGAGCGGCCGCTGCCGCTCGTAGCGGTGACGGTCGTTATGTCTCGCTCAGGCAGAAGGCAGGGGAGGCGAACCGATGAAGGAGCGATGGACGCAACTGCTGGAGCGTATCGACGCCCTTGAACTGCGCGAACGCGCGCTGCTCTTCATCACCGTGCTGTTCGGCTTCGGCATGCTCTGGCAGCAGCTGCTGCTTGGGCCAATGGAGATGGAGCAGAAACAGATGCTGGCGCAGATCGACCGGCTGCACCAGGAGGTGGACAAGCTGGATCGCGAATACCAGGCGATCATCGAGCGCGCCAACCACGACCCGGACGCCGAAAACCGTGCCCTGCTGAGCCGCTACCAGGGTCGCGATGCAGAGCTGGAGGAGCGCATTCTCGATTCGGTCGCCGGGTTGATTGACCCGAAACAGATGGCGCGGATGGTGGAGCAGGTGTTGCAGGGGCGCCGGGCACTGACGCTGGTGTCGATGCAGAGCTTGCCGGCTACCCCGTTGCTGGAGCTAGCGGACGAGGAGATGATGGAGGGTGAGGGGATCTTCCGCCACGGCCTGCGGCTGCAGCTGGAGGGGGATTACCTGGCGGCACTCGATTACCTGAAGGCCCTGGAGGCGCTGCCCTGGTCGCTGAAGTGGGATGCGGTTGAGGTGGAGATGCAGGAGTACCCGCGGGCGCTGATCACCATCACCGTGTACACGCTCAGCCTGGAAGAGGACTGGCTCGGTGTTTAGGCAAAAGCTTTTGACGATGGCCGCGCTGCTGATGGCGGCGCCGCTGAGCGCCGCCCCGCTGGACGACCCGATGCGCCCACCGGGTGCACCGCTGATCTCCCCCTCTGCCGGACACGCTCAGGGGGCCGGTGCCACGGCCTATTCTGGCTACACCCTCAGCTCGACGATCATCGACGGCGAGCGCCGCCTGGCGGTGATCAACGGCCGCCGTTACGCCGAGGGTGATCGCCTCGGCAGTGCCCGTATCGAACGTATTCTGTTGACCCAGGTGGTACTGCGCTTCCCTAGCGGTGCGCGTACCCTGCACCTGCTGCCGGGCAGGACGCCGCCGATCAAACGCCCCAGTGAACAATGAACCGAGATAACGCCATGAGTGCCATGGGAAGACTGCTGTTAATCACTCTGAGCCTGCTGCTGACCGCCTGTGGCTCGGCGGAGAAGCGCCAAGACGAGCGTGCGGCAGCCATTCACGCCGCCTTCGCCAGTGAGGAGGCGGGTGCCACCGCCGGCGCCGAGGAGGTTCAGGCCGCGCTGCTGCCGCCGTTGCAGCTCAATGTCCCCGGGGTGGACCAGGCGCAGCTGGAACGGCGCTTCGATGTCAGCGTTCGCCGGGTGCAGGCGGGCGAGTTCTTCATGGGACTGGTGGCCGGAACCCCGTACAACATGCTGGTGCACCCGCAGGTGGGTGGGCGTATTACCCTGGAGCAGAAAAACGTCACCGTGCCCGAGGTGATGGAGATGGTGCGCAATGTCTATGGCTATCCGTTCAAGCGTACCGGTGACAGTTTCCAGGTCTTCCCCAACACCATGCACACCCGCCTGTTCAAGGTCGACTACCTCTCGGTGGTACGTAACGGCCGTTCGCGGGTCCACTCGGCCCCGGGGCGCCTGACCGGTGGCGGCAGTGGCAATAATGCCGCCGCTGGCGCCCAGCAGGGTGGAGCCCAGGAGGGGAGTGCAGGTGGTCAGGACACCACCCTGGGTAGCACCGTGGTCACTCGCCACGAGTCCGACTTCTGGGCTGAGCTGCGCCAGGCACTGGAAGTGGTCGTCGGTTCCGAGGGGGGCCGCCGCATCGCTATCAACACCCAGACCGGTATGGTGATGGTGCATGCCATGCCCGACGAACTGCGCGCGGTTGAGGACTACCTAGCCGCCAGCCAGCAGTCGGCCAACCGCCAGGTGATCCTTGAGGCGCGTATCCTCGAGGTGGAGCTCAGCGACGGTTACCAGTCCGGGATCAACTGGGCCACTCTGCAGCAGAGCGGTGGCACCACCTACTCTGGCGGTATGCTTAACGGTGGCACCATCTTCGGGGGCGCGGGCGTGGGTAACAACGCCGGCAGTGCGGTATTGATGACCCCCACCGCCACCCCTCCCGCCTGGCCGGGTGCCACCGACGCCTTTGGTGGCGTCTTCGGCCTGGCCATCAACTCGGCGGACTTCAGCGGCTTTATCGAGCTGCTCTCCACCCAGGGCGATGTGCACGTGCTCTCCAGCCCGCGGGTCTCCACCGTCAACAACCAGAAGGCGGTGATCAAGGTGGGCGCGGATGAGTTCTTCGTTACCGGCCTGACCACCACCTATCAGGATGTGAACGGCGTGATGGTGCCCAACGTCAGCGTCGATCTGGATGAGTTCTTCTCCGGCGTAGCCCTGGATGTCACCCCGCAGGTGAGCGACGCGGGCGAGATCGTCCTGCACGTGCACCCGGCGGTGAGTGACGTCAAGGAGCAGGTCAAGGTGATCGGCACCGCCCAGGGCAACATCACCATGCCGCTGGCGGCCAACGCGGTGCGTGAATCCGATACCGTGGTGCGCGCCCTGGACGGCCAGCTGGTGGTCATCGGTGGCCTGATGCAGAACAGCTCGACCGATGAGGATGCCGGGGTCCCCTACCTGAGCGAGATCCCCATCCTCGGCGGCCTGTTCAAGCACAGCCGTGTAAGCGAGCGTAAGAGCGAGCTGGTGATCCTGATCAAGCCCACCCTGGTCGACAGCGACGGCGCGCAGTGGCGCGAGCAGCTGCAGCGCAGCTCGCTCGGCATGCGCGCGCTCGAGCGTCCCTGAGTCGATGGCGGGGGCGCCCTATCTGCAGCACTTCGGTCTGCGTGAGCCGCCCTTTTCGCTAACCCCGGATACGGGCTACTTTTTCGCCTACGGCCACTACCGCGATGCCCTGGAGACCCTGCTGGTGGCGCTGGAGGGCGGCGAGGGCTTTATCAAGGTGAGCGGCGAGGTGGGCACCGGCAAGACCCTGCTCTGCCGCAAGCTGCTCAACAGTCTGGACGAGCGCCGCTACCAGAGCGCCTACATCCCCAATCCCTATCTTAGCCCCAATACCCTCAACCACGCCCTGGCCGAGGAGCTGGGACTGACACTGGCGCGCAACGTCGGCCAGCACCGGGTACATGCGGCGATCCGTGATCGTCTGCTGGAGTTGACCGCCGAGGGCCGTCAGGTGGTCCTCTGCATCGACGAGGCTCAGGCGATGCCCGCCGAGACCCTGGAGGCGGTGCGCCTGCTCACCAACCTGGAGACCGAGCGGCGCAAGCTGCTGCACGTGGTGCTCTTCGGTCAGCCGGAGCTGGACCAGCGCCTGGGCGAGAACGCACTTCGCCAGCTGCGCCAGCGCATTACCTTCTCCTACGCCCTGCCCCCCATCGATGCCGAGGGGATGCAGGCCTATATCGCCCACCGCCTGCTGGTGGCCGGCGCGCAAGGCTCCGTCACCTTCACCCCCGCGGCGCTGCGCCTGCTGCACCGGGCCAGCCGGGGCATTCCGCGGCTGGTCAACATCCTCGCCCACAAGTCGCTGATGGCGGCCTATGGCAAGGGCGAGCAGCGGGTGGATCGGGGGCTGGTCATGCGCGCGGTGGAGGATACCGAGGATGCCCATCGCCCGCGGCGCTGGTTGGGCCTGTTTGGATTCTGATAATGGCGGTAGAGTGAGAGCATGAGCCTGATCAACCAGATGTTGCGTGACCTCGAGGAGCGCCGTGGCGATGGTGTCGCCAGCCCACTCAAGAGCGAGGGTGCGGTGGTGACACGTGCCCGTGGCGGACGCCTGCTGGCCGGGTCGGTGGCGCTGCTGGCACTGGCACTGCTGGTGCTGGCCTACGTCTGGTGGCAGTCGGGCGAAGGTGCCAGGCCGCAGGTAGCGGCCGACGAGAAGGTAGTGCCAGCCAGCGCTCCTGCAGCAAAGGACGTCGCCGAGTTCTCCACACCGCGTATCGACGCTATGCAGCCGCAGCGACCGCACACCAGCCCGCAGCTGCAGGTGATCTACCTGAGCGGCGTGGGCTTTGAGCGAGGCTGTCAGGTGGCGGTGGACTGGGGCGAGGGCGAGCAGCTGCTGACACCAGACCGGGTGCAGTTCCTGGATGCCGGCCGTCTGCAACTGAGCCTGCGTACCGGCAGCGAGGCCAACCGCTGGCGCATCCAGGTGATCAACCCCGACGGTGGTCGCTCCGCGCCGTTCCGCTTCGAGACCCTGCCGCCGATGGCGACGGCCCCGGCGCCCAGTCGCGCTATACCCGCTGCGGCCGTTGTCGACAGCGAAAGCCTTCCCACACCGCGCATTGAGGCGATGCAGCCGGAGCGGCCGCAGGCCCTCGGCGGCAGTCAGCGATTCACCCTGCTGGGCGAGGGCTTTAGCGAGAAGAGCCGCGTGCGCGTGGCCTGGGGCGGGCGCGAAAAACTGCTACCGGCCGACCGTATCACTGTCCTGGATGAGGGACGTCTGCAGCTGGAGCTGCGCATGGGCACGCGGGCACAGGCCTGGTCGCTGCAGGTGATT
>JBFFRO010000154.1:0-4891 GCA_041572995.1 Thiohalomonadaceae bacterium | reverse complement strand
TGGTCCGCAGATCCCCAAGGCGGTCAAGGGCGAGGAGTGCGTCGAACCTACCGACGTGATGCGCCGCGACCACATGAAGTTCCTCATGCACCAGCGTGACGACACCCTCCGTGAGGGTATCCGTGGCGCCAAGTACAGCCTGAAGCAGTGCCTCAACTGCCACGTGCCCAGCGCCGAGCAGGCCAAGGCCGAGGGTACTGAGGGTGAACACTTCTGCATGAGCTGTCACAGCTACGCGGGTGTCAAGGTGGACTGTTTCGAGTGTCACGCCACCCGCCCTGAGAAGAGCGCCATGTTCCACCCGCTGGTGACTCCGGGGATGAGCAAGAGCGCTCACCAGATGGACGGTGCCGCCCTGCTCAACAACCTGGCCGCCGGCAACAACGACACGGAGACCCTGCAATGAGCGAAGTGAGCCGCCGCGAATTTATCGGCAACGGCGCCAAGCTGGCCGCCGGTGTCAGCCTGGCTCCCGGCATCATGCTGGTCGCCCCCGCCCAGGCCCGCGAGGCCGGCGTCGCTGCCAGCAGCGCCCAGCGCTGGGGCATGCTCATCGACACCACCAAGTGCGCCAGCGGTTGTGACGACTGCGTCACCGCCTGCAAGGGCGAGAACGCCTGGGGTGAGAACGAGCACAACTCCCGCGCCGAGCAGAAGGTGCAGTGGATCCGCAAGGTGGACCTGACTAACAAGGCCACCGGCTCCGAGCACTCCCTGCCGATGATGTGCCAGCACTGCGAAAAGCCGCCGTGCGTGGACGTCTGCCCCACCGGTGCCTCGATGAAGCGTGCCGACGGCATCGTCCTGGTGGACAAGCACATCTGCATCGGCTGCCGTTACTGCATGATGGCCTGCCCCTACAAGGCCCGTTCCTTCGTTCACGAGGCCCTCACCGGCCAGAACGAGGTCGCCCCGCGCGGCAAGGGTACGGTCGAGGCCTGCACCATGTGTGTACACAAGATCGACGCCGGTGAGAACACCACCGCCTGTGCCCAGGCGTGTAAGCATGGTGCCATCATCGTCGGTGACCTGAACGACGCCAACAGCGATATCGCCCAGGCCGTGGCCAAGTACGCCACCACTCAGATCCGCGCTGATCTGAACCTCAACACCGGCGTTCGCTACCGCGGCATCTAAAGGAACGATTAGCATGAAGAAAACGCTGTTTACGCAGATTGAGGGGAACGGCTTCTACAAGCTGCTGGCCGTGCTCGGTGCGATCATTCTGGTCGCTGCCGGCGCCGTCTACCACATGGAGCACAACGGTCACTGGGTGACCGGCATGGACAACCAGGTCGTCTGGGGCATGCCGCACGTGTTCGCCATCTTCCTCATCGTCGCCGCCTCCGGCGCCCTGAACGTGGCCTCCATCGGCTCGGTCTTCGGCAAGAAGATGTACAAGCCGCTGGCACCGCTCTCCGCGCTGCTGGCCATCGCCCTACTGCTGGGCGGCCTGATGATTCTGGTCCTCGACCTCGGTCGTCCCGACCGTCTCATCGTGGCCATGACCCACTACAACTTCAAGTCGATCTTCGCTTGGAACATCATCCTCTACAACGGCTTCCTCGCGGTGGTCGGCGTGTACCTGTGGACGATGCTCGAGAAGCGTATGAACCGCTACACCACCACGGCCGGTTTCGTCGCCTTCGTCTGGCGCCTGATCCTGACCACCGGTACCGGTTCCATCTTCGGCTTCCTGGTCTCCCGCCCCGGTTATGACGCCGCCATCATGGCGCCGATGTTCATCGTCATGTCTTTCAGCTTCGGCCTGGCCTTCTACATCCTGGTGATGCAGTTTGCCTACAAGTGCGACGGCCGCCCGCTGGGTGATGCGGTGCAACAGCGCCTGAAGAAACTACTGATGGTCTTCATCGGCGGTGTCTTCTACTTCACCTTGGCGCAGCACCTGACCAACCTCTATGCCACCGAGCACCACGGTATCGAGGCCTTCATCCTGCGCGATGGCGGCATCTTCACCACGCTGTTCTGGCTGGGCCACATCATCATCGGCACCGTGGCACCGCTGGCGATCTTCGCCTCCAACCTCGGCAAGCAAGCCAAGTGGGTGAGCATCGGCTCCCTGCTGGTGATCCTTGGTGGGTTTGCCCAGCTGTACGTCATCATCATCGGCGGCCAGGCCTACCCGCTGGAGATCTTCCCCGGCTTCGAGGTGAGCAGCAGCTACGCCGACGGCGTGGTCAATGCCTACAGCCCGACCGCAGCAGAGACCCTGCTCGGCCTCGGCGGCATCGCCTTCGCCCTGGCTCTGGTGACCGTCGCAGTCAAGGCCCTGCGCCTGCTGCCGGCCAGCCTCGCCGACGAGGCAGTGGACCCGCACGCCAAGTAAGCGCGTCCATCCCGGCTGACGGAAACCGATGTTCCCGCAAGGGGCATCGGTTTTCGTCTATTCGGGGCCATGAAATGCACCCTTACGGGGTTTATTCGCGGTGCCCATGCCCCCATAATCAGCACATCGTCCGTGAACACGGCTAATCGTATTCAGAGGAACACCATGAGCCAGCAGGAACATCCCTTCGCACAGTACGTCCGTATCCTTGGCAAGGGCCGTAACGGCTCGCGCGGCCTCACAGCCGACGAGACCTACGAGGCCTTCCGCATGATCATGAACGACGAGGTGGAGCCGATGCAGCTGGGCGCCTTCCTGATGCTGATGCGCGTCAAGGAGGAGACCCCCGATGAGGTGGCCGCCTCGGTGCGTGCCATCCGCGAAACCCTGAAGATGCCGGCCTCCGCCCCTCAGGTTGACCTGGACTGGTCCTCCTACGCCGGCAAGAAGCGGGTCCTCCCCTGGTACCTGCTGGCCACCCGCCTGCTGGCCGACAACGGCATTAAGGTGTTCATGCACGGCGCCAGCGGCCACACCGCCGGGCGCATCTACAGCAAGAACGTACTGCCCGAGCTGGGTATGCCGGTGGCCACCTCTCTGGAGGAAGCCGCCGCGCAGCTGGAGAGCGACAACTTCGCCTACCTCGACCTGGAGCACCTCAGCCCCAAGCTGCACGAAATCATCGAGCTACGCCCCATCCTCGGTCTGCGCTCGCCGGTGCACACCATTGCCCGCATGCTCAACCCCTTTAACGCCCCGGCGGTGATGCAGGGGATCTTCCACCCTGGCTACCGCCCTACCCACCAGGAGGCCGGTCTGTTGCTGGAGATCCCGCGTATGACCGTCATCAAGGGTGAAGGTGGCGAGATCGAGCGCAACCCCGACATGGAGGTGCAGCTGCAGGGGGTCTACGACGGTGAAATGAAGGACGAGACCTGGCCGGCCATGTTCGACAAGCGCCACGTGCGTCCCGAGGAGATGAACACCGCCGAGCTGGTTGCCGTCTGGCGCGGTGAGATGGAAGATGAGTACGCCGAGGGCGCTGTCATCGGCACTGTCGCCATCAGCCTCTATACTCTGGGCCGAGCTGCCAACCGCGAGGAGGCCGAGAGCCTGGCCCGTACCATGTGGGAAGCTCGCGACAAGGGTCGCCTGCAGAGCGCCGCCTGAGGGGCCAACCAGCCCCTCTCACAGCGATAAGTCGTCCGTATGCCTCGCCTGCTCTTCGCCGCGCCACACAAGTCGACCGGCAAGACCACCCTCACCCTAGGCATCGCCGCTGCCCTCAAGCAGCGCGGTCTGGCGGTGCAGCCGTTCAAGAAGGGGCCGGACTACATCGACCCGATGTGGCTGGGACTGGCCGCCGGCCGCCCCTGTCACAACCTCGACTTCCACACCCAGCAGAGTGATGAGCTCAGCACCGAGGTGGCCCGCCATGAGGTGGACGCCGACATCAGTCTCATCGAGGGCAATATGGGGCTGTTCGACTCGTTGGATGTCGAGGGGCGTGGCAGCAACGCCGCCCTCGCCGCCCTGCTCAAAACACCGGTGGTGCTGGTGCTGGATGCCCGCGGTGCCACCCGCTCACTGGTACCGATCATTCTCGGCTTCCAGGCCTTCGAGCCTCGCATCAAGATCGTCGGCCTGATCCTCAATCAGGTGGGCGGTGTACGCCACGAGGCGCGCCTGCGCGAGGTGATCGGCCATTACTCGAACCTGCCCATCCTCGGTGCCGTGCACCGCGATGAGCGCCTGGCCATCGACGAGCGCCACCTGGGTCTCACCCCCAGCAACGAGGCCGACGAGGCACTGGCAGTGCTGGAGCGGATCCGCGACAGCATCGCCGAACGTATCGACCTGGATAAGCTGATCGAATTGGCCAAACAGGCACCGGTCCTCCCTGCTCCCGAGCCGCACCCTGCTGCCGAGCAGGACGTGAAGCCTCTGCGGGTCGGTATTAGCCGTGATGCCGCCTTCGGCTTCTACTACCCGGGGGACCTGGATGCGCTTAGGCGCCATGGTGCCGAGTTGCTACCCATCGACACCCTCAACGACGCGGCACTGCCCGAGAGGCTGGATGGCCTGCTCCTCGGCGGCGGCTTTCCCGAGACCCAGGCGGCGGCGCTGGCGGCCAACGCTCCTCTGCGCACGGCCATCAGAGAGGCCATCGAGGCGGGCCTGCCCACCTATGCCGAGTGCGGTGGACTGATGTACCTCTCCCGTGCCATCCACTGGCAGGGGCAACGCCACGAGATGGTCGGCGTGATTCCGGCCGAGGCGGTGATGGAGGGCAAGCCCCAGGGCCGTGGCTATGTGGAGTTGCAAGAGACCGAGCAGGCCCCCTGGCCGAGCGACACTGGCGGATTCCCGGCCCACGAGTTTCACTACTCGCGCCTTGAGGGACTGCCCAGGCCGCTGCCCGAGGGCTTCGGCTATGCTTATGAGCTGCAGCGCGGCAGCGGGATCGACGGTCGCCACGACGGCCTCGTCTACAAGAACCTGCTGGCCAACTACTGTCACCTGCGCGATGTCCGCGGCAACGCC
>JBFFRO010000153.1:0-4897 GCA_041572995.1 Thiohalomonadaceae bacterium | reverse complement strand
GCGCTGGTTCCGCTGAGTGTCCTCTACGGTCGCCAGGCCTCGCCCTGGATCCTCCCTAGCCTGATGCTGGGCTTCCTGCTCTTTGGGCTACTGCGCGGAGTGCGCATCTATGAGGCCTTCGTCGAGGGGGCCAAGGATGGCTTTCAGGTCGCGCTGAAGATCATCCCCTATCTGGTGGCCATCCTGGTGGCGGTGGGCATGCTGCGCGCCAGCGGCATGCTGGAGGCGCTGGTCGGACTCATCGCCGTATGGACGGCGCCGCTGGGCCTGCCCGGCGAGGCCCTGCCGATGGCTCTGCTGCGGCCGCTCTCCGGCTCCGGTGCCTACGGCGTGATGGCCTCGATTATCAACGACCCGGCGGTGGGCCCCGACTCCTACGTTGGCTATCTGGTCACCACCCTGCAGGGTTCGACAGAGACCACCTTCTACGTACTGGCCGTCTACTTCGGCGCGGTCCAGGTGCGTCGCGTCAGACACGCACTGGCCACCGCCTTGACCGCCGACCTGGTGGCGGTGATCGCCGCGGTGGCCGCGGTCTCCTACCTCTTCGCCTGATTTCGCTATGCAAGGCCTGCAACTTTATTTCGACGGTGACAAGCTCACCCTCAGGGAGGAGGGGGAGAGCGCCCCCGGTCCCGTGTTTGTCGATTTTGTTGGCGGCGCCCTGGCCCACCGGCGCCGCTTCGGCGGCGGCCGTGGCCAACCCCTGGCCCGCGCCGTGGGTCTCAAGGGTGGACTCAACCCCTCGGTGGTGGATGCCACTGCCGGCCTTGGCCGCGACGCCTTCGTCCTCGCCTCGCTGGGTTGCACGGTAACCCTGGTGGAGCGTTCCGAGGTGGTCGCCCAGTTGCTGGAGGATGGCCTGCGCCGTGCGCGGGAGGATGCGGAGATCGGTGCCTGGGTGAGCGAGCGACTGCGCCTGGTGCAGGCCGACGCGGTGGATTACCTGATGGGCCTGGGCGATGAGGAGAAACCGCAGGTCGTCTACCTCGATCCGATGTTCCCGCATCGGGAAAAGAGCGCCCAGGTGAAAAAGGAGATGCGCATCTTCCAGAGCCTGGTGGGCGAGGGCGGTGACGAGGTAGCCGAGAGCGCACTGCTGGATGCGGCCATCGCTGCCGCCCGCTGTCGCGTGGTGGTAAAACGTCCCTCATGGGCTCCGCCGCTTGCCGGACGCAGGCCCTCGGCCGAGGTGAAGGGCAAGAAGCATCGCTATGACCTGTATGTCAACGCGGCGATGGGGGCGTGAGCGAACTCGCCCTAAAATACCTTGGCGAACGCCTCGTAGTGTTCCTGCGTGCAGCAGATCCGAATTCGCTCTAGTCCACTGTCGTCCGTGTTTTTCAGGTAGTAGCGAATCCCCGCGCGCAAGCCGCGGGCACTGCTCTCGACGGGGACACTAAAGAGTCCGGCACTGATGGCGGGGAAGGCGATGGAGCGCCAGCCCCTCTCATCGCAAATCTTCAGGGCGCGTATGACCCCTCGGGCAATCTTGTTCTCCTCGTCACCATCTCCCAGGCGCGGACCGACCAGATGGATTACTCCCTTGTGCGTCATGTGACCGGCGGTGGTGGCACAGGCGTAACCGACCTTGAGCGGGCCGTGCTCGCGGATATAGGTCTCACACTCGGCCTCGAGTTCAGGGCCTGCGGCGGCAAGGATCTCGGCGGCGAGGCCACCGCCGTGGGAGAGGCCGGAGTTGGCAGGATTGACGATGACATCGGTGTTGGCACCGAGCAGGTCGCGCACGGCCACTTCAATGGTGACCCCGTAGATAAGGCTGGTGATACCTTCGCGGCTCATGCGGGAATCAGTCTACGATGTAGACTTTGTCGCCATTCTCCATCAGCGCATAGATGCGCTCCATCACATCGTTGCGTGCACGTACACAGCCGTGGGAGGCGCGTTTGCCGAGGCTGGCGGGATTGCTGGTGCCGTGGATGGCGTAGCTCTTGCCGATATTGAGGGCGTGGCTGCCGATGGCGCCCCGAAAGCAGCGCTTGCCGGCGGCGATGCTGCCGGCGTACTCCTTCTCCATAAACTGGGGGATACACCACTCGATCCCTTCCGGGTCGTGCACCTTCCAGCGAACCTGGTACTCACCGGGGTCGGTGTAGTAGCAGCGGCCACCCTTCTCCTTGGGCAGGCAGCGGTCCATGCCCAGGGCAACGACGGTACTGAGAATCTCCTGCTCCTGCTCCGAGCCCTCGCGTTTCTCGAATACCTTCAGTTCGAAGGTGGACTTATCGACCACGATGTATCGATCGATGCCCTCGGGACGGTTGCGCTTTTGCTGCGGTCGCTTGGGCAGCTCGGCCAGGTAGTGGCGGGAGACCCACAGCGGCTGTTTAAGCGGCTGCCAGGCGCCGTCATCGGGGAAGTGGCCGCTGATGCGCACCCAGTCGCCCTGTACGGCCCGGGAGGTGAGCAGGGCATCCGGGTCCCAGATATCAACGATGGGGCCGTTGGGGGTCGAGCGGATCACCGAGCGGGAGGTCAGGCGCAGTGTGCGGGGTTCGGTTGGCTTCTCCGCCGAGCCATTGCTGGCGGCGCCGACCATGCCACCGGCGGGGGCGTTGCTGGCCTGCACCCCGGCCAGGGGCAGGGCGCAGAGCAGGAACGGCAGAATGAGCTTAGGCCAACGCATGGCCTAAGTTTTAACCAATTAACAAACGACGTCAAATGTCAGCTGTAACCTGATGATTAAACGAGCTTATAGGGGGTTATTCTCAGCCGCGGCATTGACCCGATCGATGGCGGCAAGCAGGCCCTGCACATCGGTCTCGTAGGCCGTGTCCTCACCACGTTTGAGGCGGCTCTCGAAGTCAGCGGCGGCGGCCTTGAGCTCCGGAACACCACAGTAGGTGGCGGCGCCGTTGAGCTTGTGCACCCGTTCTAGCAGGGTCGACAGGTCGCCGGCAGCGTACAGCTCAGGGATGCACTGGCGGTACTCGGGCAGTTCCTTGAGCAGCATGGAGAATAGTTCACGGGCCAGATCGAGATTGTTGCCGGCACGTTCCAGCGCCAGCTCACGGTCGATAATGATAGTGGTGTCCATGGGGGGAGGACGCTCCTTGTCGTTTGGGGGTAAACAGCTGTAAGAGTGTAATTCAATCGCCAGTGGAGGCAAGCATCATTTATACTGTGCGCGCCTTTAAATCCGCTTAACCGCGCGCAATACGGAAACCCCAGTATGAGTTTTCCCACCATCGAATCCTTTGTCGGCAACACCCCGCTGGTGCGCCTGCAGCGTCTGCCCGGTGAGACCTCCAATCAGATCCTGGTCAAGCTGGAGGGTAACAACCCGGCTGGCTCGGTCAAGGACCGCCCGGCGATCTCCATGATCCAGCACGCCGAGGCGCGTGGTGAGATTAAGCCCGGCGACACTCTGATCGAGGCCACCTCTGGCAATACGGGCATCGCCCTGGCGATGGCCGCGGCCATCAAGGGCTACAAGATGGTGCTGATCATGCCGGAGAACATGAGCGTGGAGCGGCGCGCGGCGATGGCCGCCTACGGTGCCGAGCTGATCCTGGTGCCCAGGGAGGCGAGCATGGAGGGGGCCCGTGACCTGGCCCTTGAGATGCAGGCTGAGGGCAAGGGCAAGGTGCTGGACCAGTTTGCCAACCCGGACAACCCGCTGGCCCACTACGAGACGACGGGACCGGAGATCTGGCGCGACAGCGATCATCGTGTCACCCACTTCGTCAGCGCCATGGGTACCACCGGCACCATCATGGGCACCTCGCGCTACCTCAAGGAGGTGAACGAGGCGATCCAGATCGTCGGTGTGCAGCCCGCCGAGGGGGCCTCAATTCCCGGGATCCGCCGCTGGCCCGAGGAGTATCTGCCGAGCATCTTCGAGGCCAGCCGGGTGGATCGCACCATCGATATCGACCAGCAGGCGGCCGAGGAGATCACCCGCCGCCTGGCCGCCGAGGAGGGGATCTTCTGCGGGATCTCCTCCGGCGGTGCCGTTGCCGCCGCGCTCAAGCTCTCCGCTGAGGTGGAGAATGCGGTCATTGTTGCCATCATCTGCGATCGCGGCGATCGCTACCTCTCCACCGGCGTATTCCCCGCCAACTGATATAGAACAGCATGAGCAAGAGAAGACATCGCAAACCCAAGTTTCCCACCGAGCCGGTACGCGCCGAGATTAGCGGCATGTCGCACGATGGCCGCGGCGTTGCCCACGTCGATGACAAGACCGTCTTCGTCGAGGGAGCCCTGCGCGGTGAGGAGGTCACCTTCCATTACGTGGACAAGCGCAAGGGGGTGCTGGTCGGGGTGGTGGATGAGGTGCATCGGGCGGCCCCCGAGCGGGTCGAGCCGAAGTGCGAGGTGTTCGGCGTGTGCGGTGGCTGTGCCCTGCAGCACATGGACCCGCAGAGCCAGATCCTGATGAAGCAGGAGACCCTGCTGGAGAACTTCAGCCGCCTGGGCAAGGTCGAGCCGCAGGCGGTGTTGCCGCCGCTCACCGGTCCCCACTGGGGTTATCGGCGCAAGGCGCGCATGGGGGTGAAGGATGTGGCCGCCAAGGGGCGGGTACTGATCGGCTTTCGTGAAAAGCGCGCCCCCTACATCGTCAACATGCTGCGCTGCGAGGTGCTGCACGCCAGTGTCGGCGAGCACCTGGGGGAGCTAAGCGAGCTCATCGGCACGCTCAAGGCGAGCAACCGCATCGCCCAGCTGGAGGTGGCGGTGGACGATTCCCAGACCGCCCTGGTGTTCCGCAATCTTGATGCCCTGGACGATGAGGACAAGGCCAAGCTCATCGCCTTCGCCCAGGCGCATGACCTGCGCTTCTTCCTCCAGCCCGGCGGCCCCGACTCGGTGGAGCCGCTGTGGCCGGAGTCGATCCAGCTGAGCTATGCGCTGCCCGAGTTCGATGTGAAAT
>JBFFRO010000152.1:0-4915 GCA_041572995.1 Thiohalomonadaceae bacterium | reverse complement strand
TGCTGGCACTGGGCACGGCGCTGGCTGCGCCGGCGGATATCGATAACCTGCGAGCCGGCGCCGAGGCGGGGGATGCCTGGGACCAGCTTAACCTCGGTGCCGCCTACGACCATGGCATGGGGGTTGAGGCGGATCGGCAGCAGGCGCTGCACTGGTACCGGCGATCTGCTGCCCAGGGGGTGGTGGAGGCGCAGTTCAGTCTCGCCCACCTGCTGGTTAACAGTGCCGGCGACCTGGGGGAGGCGGCGCGCTGGATGCGTGCCGCCGCCGAGCAGGGCTACACCGATGCCCAGTACCTCTACGGGGTGATGCTGGCCGAGGGCATGGGCGAAGGGCGTGACCACCAGGGCGCCTGTTTGTGGTGGCAGCGGGCTGCAGACCAGGGGCATGTGGAGGCCCGTGATCGCAGCGCCGATTGCGGTGGTATAGTGGAAAAATAGCGAGTCGGCGATAGCGAAGTATCGCTGCGTTCTCTTCTCGAAAAGGGTAATGGACCCCATTAACCGCCGGGCGTGTGGGGTGCACTAGTAACCCTTCCTCCCCATCTCCCGGGCCTGTTGCCGAAGCCGGAGCCATGATCTTTCGAAGCACGACAAAGACCATCATTCCCGCGTTTTTACTGACGCTGCTGCTCATCGGCGTGCTGGCACTGTACAGCCACGAGCAGATGGGGCGGATGTCGCAGGGGATCGCCCACCTCTACACCCATCACGGGGATAAGTACCGCAGCCTGCAGCAGATGCGTACGGTCATGCGTGATCGTATGGCGCTGACCAGCGTGGCGGTGGTGGGTAGTGACGAGACGCTGGAGGAGGCCGGTAGCTCGGTTGTCGGTTTTGCCGAACTGGGTGAGCGGCTTGAGGCATTGGAGAAGCGCTTTGCTGAGCACTTCCAGTTGCTCATGACCCTGAGTGAAAGCGACGAGGAGAGAGCGGCGTTGTCGCGGCTGAAGCAGGGGGTGGAAGAGGTTTCACAGGTCTGTAAGCAGACGACCGGCTTGCTGGTTGTGGGCCAGCGTAGCGAGGCGCGGGCGCTCTATTTCAACAGCCTGACGCCGGGCCATGAGGGCCTGCTTGAGTTGCTGGATCAGCTCGAGGTTATTCAGCTAAATAATCTGCGCCATGAGGCAACTTCACTGCAGGGTGAGTACCAGCAGACTTTGCACGTGGTGGATACGATCGCCCTTGCCGCCATGCTGGGGGTGGTTGTTATCGGCCTGTGGCTGTTCGCTCGCCTGCGTGCCGACCGTCGCACCCTGGAAGAGGCCAACGCCAGTCTTGAGCAGCAGGTGGCGAGCCGTACCCGTGAGCTGAGTGACGCGAACCTGCAGTTGCACGAGGCCCAGCGGGTGGGGCGGATGGGGCACTGGGAGTGGGATATCGAAGCTGGCGTGCTCTACTGGTCGGATGAGATCTACCGCATCTTCGGCGTTATCCGCGGTGAGTATGAACCCACCTATGAGAATTTTCTGGCGGCGGTGCATCCCGATGACCGTGAACTGGTGGTCGCTGCGGTGGCCCAGGCCCTGGAGGGCGAGGGCTATTCGCTGGATCACCGCATTCTCTGGCCCGACGGTACCGAGCATGAGGTGCATGAGCGTGGAGAGGTCCACCGCGATGCCGAGGGGCGCCCCGCGCGCATGCTCGGTACCGTGCACGATGTGACCGAGCAGAAACATGCCGAGCGCGAACTGCGCCTCGCCGCGCAGGTGTTCGAAAACACCGGTGACGGGGTGATGATCGCCGACCGCGAAAACCACATCATCGATGTTAACGATGCCTTTCAGGCGATTACCGGCTACGAGCTGGAGGAGGTGCGCGGCGAAAACCCGCGACTGCTCAAGTCCGGGCGCCATCAGGAGGAGTTCTATCAGGCGATGTGGGACTCCATCAACACCACGGGTCAGTGGCAGGGTGAGGTCTGGGACCGGCACAAGGACGGGCATATCTTCCCCGTGTGGATGACGATTAATGCCGTGAGCGATGAGCACGGCGAGCTGATCAACTACGTGGGGATCTTCCGTGATATCACCCAGGTAAAGCGCACCGAGCAGGAGTTGTGGCACAGCGCCCACCACGACCCCCTCACCGGGCTGCCCAACCGCAGCCTGATGTATGCGCGCCTGCAGCTGGCCCTGACCCAGGCCGATCGCGACAAACGCGTGCTGGCCTTGATGCTGATCGATCTGGACGGCTTCAAGGCGGTGAATGACACCCTGGGCCATGCGGCCGGTGACCAGCTGCTGATCCACGTGGCCGCGGCCATGGGCCAGGTGATCCGTGATTCGGATACGCTGGCGCGCTATGCCGGTGACGAGTTCACCGTGCTGCTCAAGGGCCTGCACAGCGGTGAGGAGGCCGGCCGGGTGGCCGAGAAGCTGCTTGAGGCCATCGCCCAGCCGCTGGAGTATGAGGGCGAGAGCATTCAGGTGGGGGCCAGCATCGGCGTGGCCCTCTACCCGGCCAATGCCGATGCCGCCGAGAGCCTGATCGCCAGGGCCGACCAGGCCATGTACCAGGCAAAGCGCGGCGGCAAGAACCGTTACCACTATTTTGGAGACTATTAGCCAGGGAAATGCTGTGGTTTAGCGCGGTTTCGGGTATGATCGCGCATCGTTTACTACTAGCAGCGGTACTCCCCCGTGATTGAGAACCTTCGCAACATCGCCATCATCGCCCACGTCGACCATGGCAAGACCACCCTCGTCGACCAGCTCCTGAAGCAGTCCGACACCCTCGACGAGCGCACCCAGCTCGAAGAGCGCGCCATGGACTCCAACGACCAGGAGCGTGAGCGCGGCATTACCATCCTCGCCAAGCCCACGGCCATCAAGTGGGGCGAGTACCGCATCAACATCGTCGATACTCCCGGGCACGCCGACTTCGGCGGCGAGGTGGAGCGTGTGCTCTCCATGGTCGATTCGGTGCTGCTGCTGGTCGATGCGGTCGAGGGCCCCATGCCGCAGACCCGCTTCGTGACCGAGAAGGCACTGGCGCGCGGCCTCAAGCCGATCGTGGTGGTCAACAAGATCGACCGCCCGGCAGCCCGTCCCGACTGGGCCCTGGACCAGACCTTCGATCTCTTCGACCGCCTCGGCGCCACCGACGAGCAGCTGGACTTCCCGGTGATCTACGCCTCCGGTCTCGGCGGCTTCGCCGGCACCGAGCCCGAGGTGCGCGACGGCGACATGGTGCCGCTGCTGCAGGCCATCGTCGACCACGTGCACCCGCCGCAGGTGGAGCCGGAAGACCCCTTCCAGCTGCAGGTCTCGCAGCTGGACTACAACAGCTACGTGGGCGTCATCGGTATCGGCCGCATCACCCGTGGCCGGATCAAGACCAACACCCCGGTCACCGTCATCGACAAGGACGGCCAGCGCCGCAACGGCCGCGTGCTGCAGCTCTATGGCTTCATGGGCCTGGAGCGTGTCGAGGTGAATGATGCCCAGGCCGGCGATATCGTCTGCTTTACCGGTCTCGACCCGCTGAACATCTCCGACACCCTGTGTGACCCGGAGGCCGTTGAGGCACTGGTGCCGCTGAGCGTCGACGAGCCCACCGTGAGCATGACCTTCCAGGTCAACAACTCGCCCTTCGCCGGTAAGGATGGCAAGTACGTCACCTCCCGTCAGATCAAGGAGCGCCTGGAGCAGGAGCTGGTGCACAACGTGGCGCTGCGCGTGGAGCAGGGCTCCGACCCGGACAAGTTCCGCGTCTCCGGTCGTGGTGAGCTGCACCTCTCGGTGCTGATCGAGACCATGCGCCGCGAGGGCTTTGAGCTGGGCGTGTCGCGTCCCGAGGTTATCGTGCGCACCATCGACGGCGAGCCGCAGGAGCCCTTCGAGCAGGTTACGGTCGACGTGGAGGAGCAGCATCAGGGCGGTGTGATGGAGAAGCTCGGTGCCCGTGGCGGCGACCTGAAGAACATGGAGCCCGACGGCCACGGACGCGTGCGTCTGGACTACATCATGCCGGCGCGTGGACTCATCGGTTTCCGCACCGAGTTCCTCACCGCCACCCAGGGCTCGGGCCTCATCTACAGCGTCTTCGACCACTACGGCCCGTTCAAGCGCGGTGACTACGGTAGCCGCAAGAACGGCGTGATGATCGCCAACGCCCCGGGCAAGGCGCTGACCAATGCCCTCTACAACCTGCAGGAGCGTGGGCGCATGTTTATCGGCCACGGCACCGAGGTCTACGAGGGCATGATCATCGGCCTGCACTCGCGCGACAACGACCTGGTGGTCAACGCCCTCAAGGGCAAGCAGCTGACCAACGTGCGTGCCTCCGGCACCGACGAGGCCCAGGTGCTGACCCCGCCGGTGACCCACACCCTGGAGCAGGCGCTGGAGTTCATCGATGATGATGAGCTGGTGGAGGTGACCCCCAACCACATCCGCCTGCGCAAGAAGCTGCTGCAGGAGCACGAGCGCAAGAAGGCCGCTCGTAACAAGGACTAAAAGAAAAACGGGGCTTCGGCCCCGTTTTTATTTCGCAGGAATTATACGGCGGCGATCACACGGTTGCGGCCGCTGTTCTTGGCCTGGTAGAGCAGCTCATCGGCGCGGGCCATTAGCTGGTCCAGGCTCTGCCCATCGTGCAGGGTCGCCAGGCCGATGCTCGCACTCAGTGTCAGGCGATCACCGTTGGTCAGAAACTCCAGCTCCTCAATACACAGGCGCAGGCGCTCGGCGATCTGCAGGGCGCTGTCAGTATCGCTCTGTGGCAGCACCGCGGCAAACTCCTCCCCACCGATACGCCCGAGGATATCGGTATCGCGCAGGCAATCGCGTATGACACTGGCAACCGCCTGCAGCGCCTGGTCGCCGAAGGCGTGACCGTAGCGATCATTAATGGACTTGAAGTGATCGATATCCAGAATAAAGAGCGAAAGCGGATGTTCGAAGCGGCGGCTG
>JBFFRO010000151.1:0-4930 GCA_041572995.1 Thiohalomonadaceae bacterium | reverse complement strand
GCCCAACTCGAGGCCCGCGCCGGTATCGTTGATCAGGCCTCGCCAAAGCAGCCGCCATCGGATCACCCCGTCGACATCCATGTCGCAGCCGTAATCAAAGATCCGCTCATCATCCATGTAGGGGGCGGCCAGCGCCTCCAGCGCCATCGCCGCCTCCCCCTCGAAATCCTGTCTCTCGGAGGCCTGCCCCAGCAGCACCGCCACCGCGTCGAAGAGCCGCCCGGCGGATGAGGCCGGCGGGCTGTTGATGCCGCGCTCGAGCATCGGCCTGATGAAGTCCAGCCCCTGCCGATCACCGCAACACACCTCCACCCCACGCCAGCCCAGCGCCTGGTTCAGGTGGGCCACCAGATTGCGCCAGGGCTCGCGCATGGCCTGCTCGCCACCGGGCAGCGGCACCGCATCGAAATGCGCGAGCCGCTCACAACTCCGGTAATCGACTCCCAGAAACTCCCCGCCCCAGAGGGCACCATCCGAACCCAGGCCGATCCCATCCA
Source organism: Thiohalomonadaceae bacterium (assembly GCA_041572995.1). Classification (GTDB taxonomy): domain Bacteria; phylum Pseudomonadota; class Gammaproteobacteria; order Thiohalomonadales; family Thiohalomonadaceae; genus JBFFSW01. Next base: position 4,433 of record JBFFRO010000151.1, on the reverse strand, counting down.
GGCAGATCCCCAGCAGCGGTGGGCCATCCAGCGGCAGCCCATGCTCGATCATCACCGCCGCCAGGTGGGCGTGGTGATGCTGCACCTCGATGATCGGCAACCCCATCTCCCGTCCGATGCGAGTGGCATGGTAGTCGGGGTGCCCGTCCACCGCTACCGCCACGGGCTGGTGACCGAAGAGCGCCTGGTAGTCGGCCAGCACCTCGCGCTGCGCCCGCTGCACCGCTACCCCCTGCATATCCCCCTGCGGAGCCGAGAGCACCGCACGACCGTCTCCCAGTAGGCAGAAAGCGTTCTTGAGGTCACCACCCATGGCCAGCAGCGACGGCGCCGACTCGAAGCCCTCGGGCAGTGGCAGTGACTCCGGCACGTAACCACGGGCACGGCGGATGATCCGCGGCCTGCCGTCGGCCACCCTGAGCACCGAGTCATCCAGCCGGCGCAGGATCGGCCGCTCGTGCATCAGCCAGGCGTCAGCAACACCGGCCAGCTCCCCCTGAGCCTCCTCGTTGTCTATGCACTGGGGCTCGCCGCTGCGATTGGCGGAGGTGAGGACCATGGGCCGCTCAAGGCCATCCATCAGCCGCTGGTGCAGCGGTGTATAGGGGAGCATGAAACCGAGACTCTGCATGCCTGGGGCGATGTTGCCGGCCAGGCCTCCTCGCGCCGGCAGTAACACCACCGGCGCTGCGGCAGAGGCCAGCAGCCGAGCCTCCTCCTCACCCACCCCGGCGTAGTGGCGAAGCTGTTCCAGGTCGCGGGCCATCAGGGCCAGGGGCTTGCGAACACGGTGCTTTCGCCGCCGCAGCTCGGCCACCGCCGCCTCGTTGCCCGCATCGCAGGCCAGGTGAAAGCCGCCGATCCCCTTGATGGCGACGATCCCCCCCTGGCGGATCAGCTCGGCAGCCCGTTCAATGACATCCTCATCCGCTCGTTGACCTCCCTGCTCCAGCCAGTAGCGGGGGCCGCATTCAGGGCAGGCGATGGTCTGGGCGTGGTGGCGACGGTCCACGGGATCCGCGTACTCGGCCGCGCACTCGGGACAGAGGGCAAAGGGGGCCATGGCGGTGCGCGGCCTGTCGTAGGGGAGTGAGTCGATGATGGTGAAGCGGGGGCCGCAGTGGGCACAGCTGGTAAAGGGGTAGCCGTGGCGCCGCCCTGTCCCGGCCACCTCGACCCGGCAGTCAGGACAGAGGGCCAGGTCGGGGGCAATCTCGCCCACCCCGCTCTCGCCCTCCTCGCTCTCAAGAATACGAAACCCCTCAGTGTCCAGTTCTGGGAGCTCGGCCACATCGAGGGCATCGATGCGGGCCGCGGGAGGCAGCTCTGCCCTCAGGCGCTGGAGAAACGCCTCCGCCACTCCCTCTAGGTGGATCTGCACCCCATCTCCCGCGTTGCGCACCCAGCCACTCAGCCCCAGCGCCTGTGCCAGCTGATGGACGAAGGGGCGAAACCCCACCCCCTGCACCCGACCGCGGATATGAATGCGTCGGGCCATCACTTAGCAGATCCGCGGCAGCGGCTCGCCGTGAGGGGGCTCCAGCCAGCGCTCAACACCGAAACGGGTACGCAGCGAAACCCGGCCTGGATCACCGGCGCTCACCTCGCCGATAAGGGCGCTCTCCGTACCCCACGGGTGTTGACGCATCGCCGTCAGCAGCCGCTGCGACGCCTCAGGGGCGCAGATGGCGATGAGCCGTCCCTCGTTGGCCACCTGGAGCGGCTCCAGCCCCAGCAGTTCACAGGCGGCGGCCACCTCGGCGCGTAGCGGCACTGATGCCTCGTCGATACGCATGGCAACGCCGGACTGGGCCGCCATTTCGTTAAGGGCGGCGGCCACACCGCCACGGGTGGGGTCGCGCAGGGCGTGAAGCTGGCTTCGATCATCCAGTGCATTGAGCATGGCCTGGACCAGGCCATTAAGGGCGGCGCTATCGGAGCGCAGATCGCCGCTGAGAGCCAGCTGCTCGCGGGCGGCCATTACCGCCACCCCGTGCTCGGCAATGGGGCCACTGATAAGGATGTGATCGCCGGGACGAGCCGCGGCGCCGGAGAGCACAAGCCCCTCCTCCCGTACTCCCACCCCGGTGGTGGTAATGAACACCCCATCCCCCTTGCCCCGCTGCACCACCTTAGTATCGCCGGTGACGATCGAGACCCCGGCCTCGCGTGCGGCACTGGCCATGCTCTCGACGATGGCCCGCAGCTCGGCCAGGGGGAAACCCTCCTCAATGATAAAGGCGGCGGCGAGATAGAGCGGTCGAGCCCCGGCCATGGCCACATCGTTGACCGTACCGTGTACCGATAGCGCGCCGATATCACCACCAGGGAAGCGCAGCGGGGAGATGACGTGGGCGTCACAGCTCATCACCAGTGGCCCAGCGGGCACCTCGAGGCGAGCGAAATCATCGCCGGCGTTGAGCTGGGGATTATCGAAGGCACGACGAAAGAGCTGCTCAATGAGCTGACCCATGGCGCGGCCGCCGGCCCCGTGGGCCGCCTCCACTACCCCGCGCTCCCAGTCGATGGTACTCATCGGCCGTAACTCCAGGCCGCCGCGCAGGCCCCCTCGGAGGAGACCATGCAGGCCCCCAGGGGAGAGTCCGGGGTGCAGCCTTTGCCGAACAGGCGGCAATCCTGGGGCTGCTTCTTGCCGCTCAGGATGGCCGGGCACTCGCAGCTGTTGGGCTCGTGACTTTCGAAGCTGGGCAACTCGAAGCGTCGCTCGGCATCGAACTCGGCATACTCGTCACGCAGGCACAGGGCACTTTGCGGCAGCCAGCCCAGGCCGCGCCACTCGAAGCGCTCACGCAGCGTGAACACCTCCTCCATCAGCGCTTGGGCGCGACTGTTGCCCGCCTCGTCGACCACCCGGGTGTACTGGTTCTCCACCTCGGCGCGACCGGCATTCACCTGCCGAATCGCCATGAGCGTTGCCTGCATCACATCCAGCGGTTCGAAGCCGGCGACCACCAGTGGACGGCGGTACTGCTCGACGATGGGACGATAAGGGGCCAGTCCGATAATGGCGCTGACATGGGAGGGCCCGAGGATGGCGTCAACGGCAGTATCCCCATCATTCAGGATCGCGCGCATCGCCGCCGGGGTAAGCACGTGGTTGCAGAGGACGCTGAAATTCCCCAGCCTCTCGCGGCGTGCCTGCTGCACTACCGCAGCGGTGGGTGGGGTGGTGGTCTCGAAGCCGATGGCGATGAACACCACCTCCTGGTCCGGGTTGTCACGGGCGATGGCCAGCGCCTCCTCGGGGGAGTAGAGCATGCGTACATCGGCCCCCGCAGCGCGCGCCTGCAGCAGCGAGCGGCGCGAGGCACCAGGTACCCGCAGCAGGTCGCCGTAGCCGCAAAGAATAGCCCCGTGGGCCTCGCCCAGGTGGATGGCGGCGTCGATGCGCGCGCCGGGCAGCACGCAGACCGGGCAACCGGGACCGTGGGTGAAACGCACGTTCGGCGGCATTAGCCGCTGCACGCCGTGACGCATAATGGCGTGGGTGTGGCCGCCGCAGAACTCCATCATGCGGTAGTCGCGAGCGGGCTCGGCCTCGGCGGCGATGGTCGCGGCCAGTCCTTTAGCCAGCTGCGGGTCGCGAAACTCGTCGATAAAGCGCAGGCCGCTCACGGCAGCATCCCCGCCTCGGCGAACAGCGCCAGGGTGCGCCGTGCCTCCTCTGGGTCGATGGTGTTAATGGCAAAACCCACGTGCACCAGCAGGTAATCCCCCTCGGCGACCTCAGCCTCCAGCAGGGCCAGCGAGACCGAGCGCTGCAGACCGCCCAGCTCAACCCGGGCGCTTGCACCCCCCTCCTCGATGGCGACCACCCGCGCCGGCACCGCCAGACACATGCCTCAGCCCTCTCTCTGGGCGGCGCGCAACCACGCCAGCCAGGCATCCATGCCCTCGCCGCTTTTCGCCGAAAGCGACAGGATGGTCATGTCGGGGTTGATGCGCCGAGCATTGGCCATGCAGGCCTCGAGGTCGAAATCGAGATACGGCAGCAGGTCCACCTTGTTGAGCAGCATCAGGTCGGCGGCGTGGAACATGTCCGGATATTTGAGCGGCTTGTCCTCGCCCTCGGTGACCGAGAGGATCACCACCTTGTGCGCCTCGCCCAGGTCGAAGCTGGCGGGACAGACCAGGTTGCCGACGTTCTCGATAAAGAGGATGCCGCCGGGCTGCAGCGCCGACTCCGCCTGCAGGCCATCGAGGGCATGGCCCACCAGGTGTCCGTCCAGGTGACAGCCCTTGCCGGTGTTCACCTGCACCACGGCCACCCCGGTCGCACGGATGCGCGCGGCATCATTGTCGGTCTGCTGGTCGCCCTCGACCACCGCCAGCGGCAACTCTCCCTTGAGGCGGTCGATGGTGGCGGTGAGCAGGGTGGTCTTGCCCGAGCCGGGACTGGAGACCAGGTTGAG